>JALSJA010000162.1 GCA_026989615.1 Parvularculaceae bacterium
CGGTGCAAGGCCTGATCCAGCATTTCCGCGGCGAGATAGAAGAGCGCATTAATCTCTATCGGGCCAACAAGGCGCATGTTCCGGTCATGGCGGCGGAATAGACGGTCTTTTGGTTGGCAATTCAGATTGCGTTTCTTTTGCAGGTAAAACCTCGGAATAAAATTACGCCAAGCTTTTGTTGAGCCCAAACTTTTATTGAGCCCAAACTTTTATTGAGCAATGTCAAATGGGCAGGGGCAAAAAAGCATATGCGTGAAGCAGTATTTCACTCGCGAAGAGGAGATTTATATGTTTCGCGCTCTCATATTATCCACCGCCATGCTTGCCGCCAGTGCTGCTATTATTCCCGCCAGTGCTGCCGAAGGCGATTGGCTGGTGCGTTTTCGTGTTATAAATGTTGACCCCAGCGGTGATGTCGGAACAGTCAATCCGGGTTTTCCGACAGGCAGTGTTTCCGTTGACAATGCGATCGTGCCGGAAGTCGATTTTACCAGATTTTTTAGCGACCATTGGGCAGCGGAATTGATTCTGGCTACCAGCCCTCATGATATTTCCGGCGTGGGTTCCCTTAACGGCCTTGGCAAAATAGCCGAGACCATGGCGCTGCCACCGACCATTACCCTGCAATATCATTTCGCGCCGGAGGCGAGTTTTCGCCCCTATATCGGAGCGGGCCTCAACTACACCATGTTCTATAATGAAGACACGACCACCAGCCTGGTGGGGGCGCTAGGGCCTACCAGCATAGATCTGGATGACAGTTTCGGCTTTGCCCTGCAGGCGGGCTTTGATGTGGATATCAATGAAAAATGGTTTTTCAACGCCGATATCAAATATATCGATATTGATACCGAAGCGACGCTGAACTCCAATGGTACGATTAACACGGTCAAGGTTGATCTGGACCCGGTGGTAGCCGGAATCGGGGTGGGCTTCAGGTTCTGATCCCTTTTGATGTTCCGGGGATCAAGCACGTTATTTCGAATGTTCCCGAAGATTCGCGTGACCTGAATGCTCTGGCTTGGCCGTTGCCTGTCCTCCTTCTGGCATGGGACGGGCGGCGGCCCTTTTTTTGCGAGACGGGGGCAATTTATCTGCAAAACCCGCCAATATCCTACTGGAAACCCGCGAAGTTACGGGCTAAACAGGCCCGGAGACAGGCTTAACAAACAGCAGGAATGGACATGGCGGATAAACGCACCATCAAGGTCAATGGCAAAGAGATTGATGTCGAACCGGGGCTGACCCTGCTTCAGGCCTGTGAGGCGGCGGGCGAGGAAATCCCGCGTTTTTGCTACCATGAGCGCCTTTCTGTGGCAGGTAATTGCCGCATGTGTTTGATCGAGGTTGCGGGCGGACCGCCCAAGCCGGTGGCTTCCTGTGCCCAGAATGTCCGCGATTTGCGCCCCGGTCCTGATGGCGCGCCGCCGGAATTGCTCACCAATACCCCCATGGTCAAAAAAGCCCGGGAAGGGGTGATGGAATTTCTGCTCATCAATCACCCGCTGGATTGCCCGATTTGCGATCAGGGCGGGGAGTGCGATTTGCAGGACCAGGCAGTGGCTTATGGGCGCGATGGCTCGCGCTTTGAAGAGAACAAGCGGGCGGTTGAAGAAAAACATATGGGGCCGCTAATCAAGACCATCATGACCCGCTGCATTCAATGCACACGTTGTGTGCGCTTTGCCACGGAAATTGCCGGGGTCGATGATCTGGGGCTTTTGAATCGCGGCGAGAATGCCGAGATTACCACCTATCTGGAAAAATCCATCGAGAGCGAATTGGCGGGCAATCTGATCGATGTCTGTCCGGTGGGTGCGCTCACCTCCAAGCCTTATGCGTTTTCGGCAAGGCCCTGGGAATTGCGCAAAACAGAATCCATTGATGTGATGGATGCGGTTGGCTCGAATATTCGCATTGATGCCCGTGGTCGCGAGGTGATGCGTATTTTGCCGCGCCTGCATGAAGATGTGAATGAGGAATGGCTCGGGGATAAATCCCGCTTCATCTGGGACGGGTTGAAAAACCAGCGTCTCGACAGGCCCTATATTCGTGAAAACGGGAAATTGCGCCCGGCCAGTTGGGATGAGGCTTTTGCCATGGCGGCTGATAGGATCAAAGCCGCAGGGGCAGGCAAAACGGCCGCTCTGGTGGGGGATCTGGTGCCTGCCGAAGCGGTCAAAGCGTTGAAAGATTTGACCGACAGTCTTGGCATTGAAAATCGCGATTGTCGTCAGGATGGGGCGATGCTGGGCGGCGAGAGATCGTCCTATCTGTTCAATACGGGCATTGCCGGGCTGGAGCAGGCCGATGCGATTTTGCTCATCGGTTCCAATCCGCGCATCGAAGCGCCATTGGTCAATGCCCGCATTCGCAAAAACTGGCTGCATAATCTTGATTTGAAAATTGGCGTCATCGGTGAGGCGGCGGATCTTACCTATGATTATGATCATCTTGGAGACAGCGCTTCTGTCATTGGCGATCTCATCGCCGGCAAGGGCGATTTTGCCAAAGCCCTGAAAACCGCCAAGCGCCCGGCGCTCATTATCGGCATGGGCGCGCTGGCTCGCACCGATGGTGCGGCTATTTTGGCGCAGGTGGCCAAGCTCGCCGCGGCCATTGGCGCTGTAAAACAAGGCTGGAACGGCTTTAACATTCTGCACATAGCTGCTGCTCGGGTGGCGGCGCTGGATCTCGGCTTTTTGCCGGGCGAGGGCGGGCGCGATATCAACGGCATTCTCGACGGCGTTGCCAATGGCGAGGTGGAGGTCGTGTATAATCTCGGTGCGGATGAAATTGCCCCGGAAAAACTGGACAAAGCTTTTGTCATCTATCAG
>JALSJA010000163.1 GCA_026989615.1 Parvularculaceae bacterium
TACGGGGGCACGGTGATGCTGACGGTGATGATCAGTTTTGGTCTGGTCATGAGCACATGGATCAATCGCGATCAGGATACTTTGCGCACAGCGAGCACGGTGAGTAGTCTTTAATTTGCTCGCGGGCTGTTCTGCCCGGACATTGTCCGGCAGGCCCTCCGCGGGGGCGACACATGGTCGCCGTGGCCATGGTCATGGCCCTCCGCGGGGGCGGAATCAGACGAGCTTATCTAAATGATAAAAAATACAGCAAAATCAGGCCACTTGCAAAAGAGTCTCAAAGGCTGCCCTAGTTCTGGAAATGCTGTCCGGAATGGTTTCCATGACTTTCCGCGCCGAAAGGGCTTCCATGGCCTGACAGGCGTTTTCCAGCAGGCGGGCTTGCTCGGCCAGCACAACCGCACCGAGATTGGCCGCGGAGCCTTTCAACGCATGGGCGGATTTTGCCGCCTCGGCCAGTGCGCCATCAGCCAGTTGCGATTGCAGATTGACCAGAATTTCCTGATTGGATGCCCAGAACGCCTCGAGAATGGTCTGGGTCATTTCGACACCAGCCGAAGCCACCAATGTCTCGATCTGCTCAGGTTCGATGATCGTGCTTGAAACCTTGTTACTCATATCAATTCTTGCGCCCGTTTTGTGGCCCCGCTCGCTTTTTTCAGCTCAAATTCTGCTTTTTTTCAGCGATTGGCGCTCCCCCCCTTATTGATTGCGGCATTATTTGCTATAAGCGGTAAAGAAATTTCTAAAATCTATGAAAAAAGGCTGAAAAAAGGCCGTTTGAACGAGGGAAAACAGGAATATGGCGGGATCCACAAACCCGGACGCGGTTAACGTCCAATGGTCGTCCAAATTTGCATTCATCATGGCGGCGATTGGTTCAGCCGTTGGATTGGGGAATTTATGGCGTTTTCCCTATGTGGCCGGGGAAAATGGTGGCGGGGCCTTCGTCCTGTTCTATCTCATCTGTGTCATTTTGATCGGGTTGCCGGTTCTGACCGCTGAATTGATGATTGGCCGTCGGGGCCGGATGTCTGCGGTGGGCTCGGTGGTCTCTATTGCCAAGGCAGAAGGGAAATCGGCTTGGTGGGCGCTGCAATCCTGGTTCGGGATGATTGGTGCTTTTGTGATACTGACCTTTTATTCGGTGATTGCCGGCTGGGTGCTGGCCTATGTGGTGATGCTGGCGGGGGATCTGTTTGCCAGCCTCGGCACGGACGGCCTTTCTGCCGGAGCCTTTGCCAGTACGGCCAGCAAGGCCATGGCCGAGGCGGCGGCGGCCGGACTATCGCAGGCAGAAATTGATGCGGCGGGCAAAGCGGCGATTTCCGGTCAGCTGGGCGCTTTGCTAAGCGACCCCACGCGGATGATCATCTATCACGCGATTTTCATATCCATCACCGTGTTCATTGTGGCGCGCGGGGTCAAAGGGGGCATTGAGCAGGCGGTGACCATTCTCATGCCGGCCTTCTTTGTCATGCTGCTGGCACTGGTTGGTTATTCGGTGATTGCTGGCGATAGAGCGCAGGGCTTTGAGTTCCTGTTTGGTTTCCGGGCCGAAGATCAGCTCCGTCCAAATGGCTCCACCTGGGGTGGTTTCATGGATGGCCTGAAAGATGGTTCGCTGATATCGGCGGCTTTGGGGCAGGCCTTTTTCTCCATCGGTCTGGGCTCGGCCTTGATGGCGACCTATGGCGCCTATATGAGCCGTGAGCAGGATTTGCCACGCTCAGCGCGGCTGATTGCTATTTCCGATACGGCGGTGGGGATTTTGGCGGGTATCGCCATTTTCCCGATTGTCTTCCACATGATGCTGAACCCCGCAGGCGGACCAACTTTGATGTTCCAGACCCTGCCATTGGCGTTTCAAGGCATGCCGTATGGGGCGATTTTCGGATTGGCCTTTTTCGTGCTGGCCTTTTTCGCGGCCATCACGTCATCCATCGCTTTGCTTGAGGCCTCTACAGCGTGGTTTGAAGAGCAGGCGCCGGGCAAGCAACGCACCGGGATTGCGATTATCCTCGGGCTTGTGGTTTTCGTCATCGGTATTTTCCACGCCTTGTCGCAGGTTGATGGCAATGTCATCAATACATGGCGGCCTTGGGGCGGGATTGCCCTGTTCCAGGACAGTAATGGCAATCCCATGGAATTGCTGAGTTTTGCCAGCGCGCTTACCGATATCATTCTGCCATTGGCTGGTTTTATCACGGCGCTGTTTGCCGGTTGGGCGATTTCTTCAACGGTGACCCGTGAAGCCATCGGGTTCAAATCGGATTTCTGGTTCAAAGCCTGGCATTTCCTCATTCGCTGGGTCTGCCCATTGGCGATTGGCGGCGTGCTGTTTTATGGTGCTATCTATGCGCCGTTCTTTATGGACAAATAGCCAGTAGTTTTTCCTCATCTTTCCCTTTGGGAAAGATGAGGAAGCTTCCGGATTTTTCTGCCGAGCAATAGGCTCTAGCTGCTTATTTCCGACGCTTAAATTTCTCGGTGGCCTCCACAAGGCCGGAAATGATTCCCGGCTCGCTGGCGGCGTGGCCGCCATCGGGGATTACGACCAGCTCGGCTTCCGGCCAGTTGCGGGTCAATTCCCAAGCGGTTTTCATGGGCGTTACCACGTCATAGCGCCCCTGAACAATGACCGCGGGAATGTGGCGGATTTTGTGGACATCCTCTATCAACTGCCCGTCGCGTTCGAAAAATCCTTTATTGATAAAATAATGGCTTTCTATTCGCGCAAAGGCGAGGGCGAATTGGTCATTGGCAAAAGCGGATTGGCGCTCCGGCGAGGGCAATAGGGAAACCGTGGTGCCCTCCCAGACGCTCCATGCCC
>JALSJA010000164.1 GCA_026989615.1 Parvularculaceae bacterium
CGCACCAACAAATATGCCGGAGGTCCGAGGGGTACCCTCGGACCGGAACCCGCGCGCCGGGTTGGCCGGCGGCGGCGCGCAAACAAATATGCCGGAGGCGCTACGCGCCGCGAGGCAACTTATTGTCACCGGCAGGCCGGAGCATATTGCGCGGCGGTTGAAAGACTGGATGAAACGCGAAGCGCGGGCTGATTTTATCCGTCTGGCTGATGAGATAAGCACCAAAGCCGGGCTTTCCTATTCGCGCCTTACGGTGCGCGATATGCGCACCCGCTGGGGGTCCTGTTCTTCGGAAGGGGCTCTGTGCTTTAACTGGCGGCTTATTCTCGCTCCGCCTTTTGTATTGCGCGGGGTCGTTGCCCATGAGGTTGCCCATCTTAAATATCTCAATCATGGCAAGAAATTCTGGGATCTGGTGCGCGAGCTGGACCCGGACAATGACCGGGCCAAAGACTGGCTTGATGCCCATGGGGCCAATTTATGGGTCTATGGGGTGACAGTCCCAACAGCCAAAACCAATCAATCCGCCGAGGACGCTGCCTGACGGCTTGGCAGAGCTTCCGCCTGCCCCATGAGCGCCGCAAACGGGTCCGGATTTGTTTCCGCCGGAGCTTCATTCCCCAATACAGTCTCGAACACTTCATCAAGGGAAAAACCGGATTGATGGGCGTCATCGCCGGCTTCTATTCCATCTAAATTATCTGCTTCAACTTTCTGATATTGCTGCGGGATCATGTTTTCTGTTGAGGCGGAAACAGAGGCCGTTTGCTTCGTTGGCACCACCATTCCATCGCTACCCGAAGACCGGGTTTCACCGGTGCGAACAAGCCTGTCACCCGCCTCTTCCCCGGCTTCAGACAGGAAGGGAAATGGAAAGCGCCATTTTGGCTGTGGCGGAAACCATTCTTCCTGAGGCTCGTCGGGGCGACCATCAAGGGCGGCCAGCATCATGCGCTGCCATAAAATCGCCGGGGCACCGGAGCCGGACACACTGTCACGCCCCACATGCATGGGGGCATTATTATCAAAGCCGACCCAGACCGTGCCAGCAAGCCCGCCCACATGGCCTGCAAACCAGGCATCGCGACTGTCCTGCGTGGTGCCGGTTTTGCCATAGGTGACATAGCCCGGCACTTTGGCGCGAAAGCCGGACCCGGTCTCGGCGGTGGCCTTCAGCATATGATTGAGGGCGATAATAGCGTCCCGCCGCGACAGGAAATATTGCTGCGGGTTTTGATGATGATAGATCAATCGGCCCTGCTCGGTCTCTATCTCAGTAATCATATAAGGCAGAACCTCTGCCCCCTCACTGGCAAAGCTGGCATAGGCCGCCGCCAGATTGAGCGGGGTGGTTTCAAACACCCCCAGCGCCATGGCCGGGCCGGATTTTGCGCTGACCCCAAAGCCGAAACGATTGGCCAGTGCGATAACCTTATCGCGACCCACAGTTTCCTGCAAAGTAATCGCCGCGGCGTTTAGGGAGCGCGACATGGCTTCGGTCAGGCTTACCGCGCCATAATAACGATTTTTATAATTGGCCGGGCGCCATTTACCCAATTCAATCGGTGCATCAATCACCATATCATCGGGGCGCATGCCATCTTCCATGGCTGCCAGATAGATAAAGGGCTTAAAGGCCGAGCCCGGCTGGCGACTGGCATGGGCGGCGCGGTTATATTCGCTTTGCGCATAATCGCGCCCACCAATCAGTACCCGTATCGCGCCATCGCGCTCCAACGCGATCATCGCAATTTGCACATTTTCCGGTACCGGTTTTTGCAGACCCGAAAGATCTTTCAGGCCTGCTTCCAATTGCTGATGGGCGGATAGATCAAGCGTTGTGCGAATAACCACATCTTCGCTAATTGTGCCCAATATCCGGTTCGCCTCATCGATGGCGTAATCAACCGCATAGGCAGCCGCATAATCCCGCGGAGCGGCTTTGGCGATGGGACCGGTCTTTATATTGTCAAGCTCGCTTTGCGTGAGATAGCCCGCCTCGAACATGGCGTTCAGAACAATTTTTGCCCGCTCTTTGGCCGCTTCCGGGCTTGAGGTCGGAGCATAATTGCTGGGGGCTTTTAGCAATCCGGCAAGCATGGCCGCCTCGCCAATGGTCAGCTGATTGGGGGATTTTTTAAAATAGCGCTCGGCAGCAGCGTCCAGGCCAAAGGCCCCCGCCCCAAAATACATCTGGTTGAGATAAAGCGCGAGAATCTCATCCTTGGAATAGTTGAGCTCCAGCCAGAAAGAGAGCAGTACTTCCTGAGCCTTGCGGTTCAAGGTCCGGTCCGATGACAGGAACAGATTTTTGGCCACTTGCTGGGTGATGGTCGAGCCACCCTGGCGAACCTGCCCGGCTTTCACATTGACCATGATTGCCCGGGCAATGGATACCGGATTGACCCCCAAATGATGATAGAAATTACGGTCTTCAGTAGCGATAAATGCCTGCACCACATGGGGCGGCAGGCGCGCAACATTCACGGGCGAACCATAAAGCGTGCCATAGGCGGTGATGACCAGACCGTGCTTGTCCACCACAGTAATGCGCGGCGGACGCTGCAAGGCATTTTCCATATCCGGACGCGGCAAGCCTTCCCCGTAAATCACCAGCGCAATAATCCCGATTAAAATCGCAGTCAGAGAGACGCTGGCGACTTTCAGGGAAAAACGGAAAAAACGCTTCAGCCATTGCGGTGTTTGCCAGTCCATATTTTCCCAGAAAGGCTTCGCAATCCGCCCCACTTTGCGCTTGGCCACCCGTCTTGTGGCCCGCTTTTTACGGGTCCCCTTGCCCTTTCGGGCCGCTGTTTTGCGCTTTGTTTTCTTGCCGGTTTTCAGAAATTTGGACAAAAGCCCGCCCCGTGCGCGCTTTTTACGCGACGCAGCTTTCTTGCGGCTGGCTGGACGCCGCCTTCGAGGGGGTGCAGATGGCTTTCCCATGCCGGATATATTGGTTCACAACAGGTTAAAGCCCGGTGAAGGGAAGGTTAATGAAACCCTTAAAATATGAGGTGTTCCATAAAAAAAGGCCGGTCCAGAGACCGGCCTTTTAAACTTGTTTTCGTTCAAGCCTAGAAGTTGAAGGTAACTTCTGTACGACGGTTGAGTGGCTCGGCCACACCGTCTTCCGTTGGCTTGGCAGGGTTTGATTCACCCAGCGCCTGAACAGAAATCAGACCACCATCAATGCCATTGGCTGTGAGAGCGTCACGAACGACGGCCGCACGGCGGGCAGACAGCGCGTTGTTGTAAGCAGCAGAACCGGCCGTGTCGGTATTGCCTTCAACCACAACGGAGCTGATGTCATATTGCTTGGCTTCCGAAGCTTTGGCAGCAATCAGCGACTGGGCCGCAGCGGTCAGGTTTGACTTGTCATAGTCAAAGTAAACCGTCAGGTCCAATTCGGCAGGCGCCATGGCTTCTTCTTCAATAATTGTCGGGCAATCCTCGCTCATCATTACGCGAGAACCATCGGCACAATCACGATACTGAACCGGTGCCGGGGCTGGTGTTGCGGGAACCGGAGCCACTGGAGCGGCACCAAAATTCCAACGCAGGCCAGCGTAGATTTCCTGCTCGTTTACCTCTGTATCAAGGTCGGTGAAGATGTCATTGACATAGCCACCATATTTGAACTCGGAAGTTTGCATATAGCGATAAGACACATCCAGATCGAGATTGTCTTGCAGCGCATAAGTCACACCGGCAATGGCCTGACCGGCAAGCGCCCAGTCCTGATCGGATACAACGACCTTATAAGGATCGGTTGCGACCGCTGCCGGGGAGACTTCAAGATTGTCAAACACAGGACGGAAACGGGCAAAACCAACGCCGAGACCGACATAAGGATCAAAGCCATCGAAATCGAAATCATGATAGGCATTGATCATCAAAGCCTGCATATTGGTGTCACCGCTTACGCCGGGAAAACCAGCAAAACCAGCGCCATCACCCGGAAGGGTCGCAATGTCATGATTGCGGTGCGAGAATTCCAGTTCTACGCGATGATTGCCGAAATATTTACCAAACGCGGCGCGCACAGCAATATTGTCGTCAAGATCATAATCGGTAGCAAAAGAAGCCGGTGTTGCCGAGCCTCTATCTTCGAAATCATTGTCATTGCCGCCGAAGGAGATCCCAGCACCGAGAGCGCCGTAATATCCTTCCCCTGCATATGCGGCAGACGCCAGTACCAGAGAACCGGCAGCAGCGAGAAGTGCGAGTTTAATTTTCATCATCCCCTCCTAAAGGTGATTGTTACAAAATGTCACAAGGTGTGCCCCAAATCGGCACCAGAACCCATATTGGTAATACCGCCAGAAAGCCCCGCAAAGCAACACTTTTCTACCTATATTGCAGTGCAATGAAGCAAAAAAGCAATAATGTTGCAGGGAAACCGCTATCGCGTCCTAGCTGGACAGGGATAGAGGCAATTTCAAGGCTTATTTTGAAAGATTTTGTGGAAAACCGGCGATAATTATATGCCGTCAAGCATTGTTTAAGTTGAAAACCATTTTCGATTCGATTCGAGAGGGAGTAGATGGTTTCAAAAACCCGCCCTCACAACCCCGTTTCAGCAGACTATCCCTAGAGCGATAAAAGCGGATTTAGCCATTTGCCGATCGGGCCGGTCAACCGCAAGGCACCTTCGGTAATCGCCAGACACAGACACGGCCCATCCTTGCTGGCCTCAGGGGCATGGTCGATGTCGCCATCGGCCAGAATCAGATCGCCAGCTTCATACTGGCCGCGCCCATCCTTGAAGCCACCATGGAGAACCAGTGTCAGCTCTTTCCCCTTATGGGTGTGTCGCGGCATGATCGCCCCGGGGGCCAATCGCAACAGACGCACCCTTGGACCATCCTTGAGACCATCCTTGAAGGCATTTGCCGGACGGCTGGTTGTCTTTCCGGCCATGAGCAAAGGCAGATCCGCTTCGCCATATCCGCCAATGCGCCGCCAGTTCAGAGAAGACAGATCATCAACTCCGGCAGCCCGCAATATTTGCGATAAAGCGCGGGGCAGGACTATCTCTCCATCACGCAGGGGCTGATACTCCCCCTCCCCACGCCGGGCTTCAATGTCTTCCGGCGCCGGATCATCAAGCGCTGCCATAATCCTTTGCTGCAAGCCGGAAGACAGCTCCGCCCCCTCCTCCAGAGCCAGAACAGCCCCGCCAATCTCTTCCAACAGGGCACGTTTTCTACAACATTCCGGACACAGGCCGAGATGCATTTCGACCCCGAAAGCAAAAGCCGGCGATAAAGTACCGGCAACATATGCCTGCAGCATGTCTGATTGCGGATGATGGCTTGGATGGGTCATGGCACTATCCCTAGCTCAGCTCCTTGCGCAATTTGCCAAGGGCAAGGCGTAAGCGTGACTTCACCGTACCAAGGGCAAGGCCGGTTTGCGCGGCTATCTCCCCATGGGAGAGGTCGGCAAAATAGGCAAGGCGCAGAATATCCCTTTGCTCTTCCGGCAATGTCTTTATGGCATGGCGTAATTGTTCGGAGGCTTGCGCCAGATCAACCATGTCTTCGGCGCTGGGTTCAGGGTTTGGCTGTAAATCCGTTTCTTCCGGGTCGAGATTTGGCTTTATCGTCTTGCGCAACATATCCACACGGGCATTGCGGGCAATGGTAAAAATCCAGCTTGCGGCAGAGGCTTTATCAGGGTCAAAAGTAACCGCCCGATGCCAGATTTTCAGCATCACATTTTGCAGCACATCTTCCGCCATTTGCACCCCGCCCCCCTTGCCCATGAGATAGGCCTTAAGGCGCGGGGCCATCTGTTCAAAAAGCTCGGCAAAGGCAGTCTGGTCGCGATGATCGCGAATACGCAGCATCAGCACATCCAGTGAGGGCGAATCGGTTCTCTCCATGGCAACAATGTGCAAAGGACGCGCAGGCAGGGCAAGCAAAGATTTACCCCCGGCCTGCAAAATCCGGGCTCCGATCAAGGCGGAAATTTTATTGGCCTCACACCGGACCATAGGGGCAATCATGACCACAGGCCTTTCTTATGACATCAGCCGACATAGGGCGATTATGCCGGTCTATTCCATTATTCTATCCTTGATATACGTCGAGACGGGCAGATTGGATCATCAAAAACGCCTTATTGCCAGTTCCTACTGAACCATCTGCCCCGCTTTTGCGTATTAAAAAAGAAAGCCATGAAACATAGAGCCTTTTCGGTTTTGATGGAATCAAAACCGGGCTCTAAGTCTTTGTTTTTGAGCACTTCTTATCCGAAAACCGGTTCCCGCTTTTCGGGAAGTGCTCTAGACAAACAGGGTTTCCCGCTGGCAAGATGATTGGCAAAAGAGAAATATTTTTGAGAGAGCTTTTAAGTCAAAGGGGTCATTGATGAAAATTGCCGTTATCGGGTCCGGCTGCACCGGGTTTGCCGCCGCTTATGCTTTGAGCCGCCACCATGAGGTCAGCCTGTTTGAAGCGGATGATCGCCCCGGCGGCCATTCCCATACCGTGAATGTGCCGGTCAGCCTGCGCGATCCTGATGGCCCGCATATCCCGGTCGATACTGGTTTTATTGTTTATAATGAACGCAACTATCCAAATTTTCTGCGCCTGATGGACGAGATTGGTGTCGCCACCGAGCCCAGCGATATGTCTTTTTCCGCCAGCCTTGGAAATGGAGCCTATGAATATGGCGGCTCTACCCCCGGCATGTTTGCCCAGAAGTCCAATTTTTTTAAGCCCCGACACTGGATGCTCATTCGCGATATTTTACGGTTTTACAAGCAGGCCCCGCAATGGCTGGACCGATCGGTCAGCCACGCGCTCTCGATTGGTGACCTGCTGGAAGAAGGCAAATATTCGGACGCCTTCGCCTATCGCCATCTTCTGCCCATGGCGGGGGCGATCTGGTCAACACCGGTGGAAGATATTCGCGCTTTTCCTGCAGAAACTTTCCTGCGCTTTTTCATCAATCACAAGCTGTTTCATGTGGACCCCGATAAGCGTTGTGGCTGGCGAACCGTCAGCGGCGGTAGCCGCTCCTATGTTGACAGATTCATGGCATTGCTTGGGGACAGGGTGCATTTGTCGACACCGGTTTTGAAAGCCGAGCGTATGGCAGAAGGCGTTAGCCTGACCCTTGGCGGCAAAAACAAGGGTACTGCTTTTTTCGATCAGGTGGTGTTTGCCTGCCATACCGATCAGACCATCAAAATCATCGATGATCATGCCAGCAATCGCGAACGCGATATTATCAGCGCCATTGGCTATTGTTCCAATAAGGCCTTTTTACACCGTGACGAAAGCCTCTTGCCGAAAAGACGCGCCGTGTGGTCCAGTTGGAATTATCTTGCGCCGCTGGATGAAGGCGATGCCCGCAAAAGCAATCATGTGGCTCTTTCTTACTGGATGAACCGCCTGCAAAATCTCGCCACCAAAGAGCCGGTTATCGTGACCTTGAACCCCTTGCATGAACCGGACCCCGCCCTCACCCATGCCGTCTTTGTCTATGACCACCCGCTATTTGATCGCGCCGCCATCAATGCGCAGGCTGCCCTGCCCTCTATTCAAGGCCGCGACCGGTTCTGGTATTGCGGGGCATGGGCCGGTTATGGTTTTCACGAAGACGGCATTGCCGCCGGGCTGGCGGTAGCCAAGGCCCTGAACAGTCCCATAGGATGGGAGGGCACCATTACCCAGATGAGCCCCGCTGCTTTTAATGCAACCCCGGATGAAAGCCTTGCGCCGGAACTGCGCAAAGCGGCAGAATAACGCTTCCAAGGAGGCCGATATGGGCCAGACGCCAGACATTCCGGCGCGGCAGTTCAAGACAAAGCTCTATACCGGCGAGGTTTCTCACCGGCGGCTGAAACCTGTCGGCCATTATTTCAAATATAATGTGTTTTCGGCCCTGTTTGATCTTGATGAATTGCCGGAGCTTGCCAAAAATTGCCGCTGGTTCTCCCATAACAGATTTGGCCTTTTATCCTTTTACGACAAGGATCATGGCCCCAAAACCGGCGCGCCTTTACGGGACTGGATTGCCCGGCAATTACGCAAAGGCGGGTATGATTTTCCGTTGGGCGCTGTAAAAATTCATTGCTTCCCGCGCATATTGGGCCTTGTATTCAACCCGATTTCCGTGTGGTTTCTCTACGACAATGAGGAGCGCCTGCGGGCCGTCCTCCATGAAGTGCGCAATACCCAAGGCCAATGGCGTGGCTATCTTCTGCCCGTGGATATTGCCCGTAACGAGAAAAAACTGATCCGGCAGGAATGCGACAAGACGTTTTATGTCTCGCCCCTGATGGAAATGAATTGCCACTACCATTTCACCTTGCAAGATCCGGGGGAATATTACTCCCTTTTCATTCGCGAGACGCAAAATGGCGAAAAGGTCTTATTGGCCTCCCATACCGGCAAAGCACGGGATTTTACCGATAAAACAATATTGAAAACTTTTGCCAGCCACCCATTGCAATTTTTCAAAGTGGTTATAGGCATTCACTTTGAGGCCCTGCGCATATTGCTGAAAGGCGTCTCCTATAAGCCGAATCCGCAAAGCCAGAATGGTGATGTTACTTTTCCCGAAAATGAAATTGAAGTGACGCCACCGGGCCAATAGACGGCTATTCGATGGACAGCTTTTTGCGGATAAAGCGGATGATGCTGCCCAGAACCGGAATTTTTGAATAGATATGTTCGCCGGTGTCCCAGTAATCAATATGGGCGATAATTTTTCCGGCATCATCGGCAATAATTTCACTCATACCGACAAAACTGTTTTGGCGACCATTTTTGATGAAAGAAAATTTCCATTTGGCATAGCAATGATCACCGGAAAAGGCTTTGTCGAGAATGATAAAGCCTGGATTTTCGACCTGATTATACATATGGGTCAGAATTTTCTGATACTCGCCAACCGAGCGCACATCATTGAACGGGTCTTTAAACCGCACATCGGGCCGACAAATGTCCGCCAGTTTCGCAATGCTTTGCGGGCTGATCGACTGGAAGAAATCAAGATAGGCGTCAAAACGTTTATCATTCATGCGTTTGTCTCCCGCTCTTTTTCAAGTCTTTCCTTGACCAGATTGCCGGTGGCGGCAAAGGCCATGCTGGCCGGTAACAGCCCCAGAATTTTCATCTGCATGGCGAATTTCCACGGGAAGATAATTTCGAATTTGCGCGATAAAAGACCGCGATAAAGGGCCGAAGCTGCGGCTTCCGGCTCCATCAAATCGGGCATCTCGAAATCATTTTTATCGGTCAGCGGCGTGCGAATAAAACCGGGGCAGACGAGTTGCATTTTCACCCCGTAAAAATCGAGCTCCGGCTTCAGGGCTTCGGCCATATTGATAAGTCCGGCCTTGGTCATGCCATAGGCTGCCGAGGTCGGCAGCCCACGATAGCCGGCCACCGACGCCACAATCGCAATTTGCCCCTGATGATTATCCATCATCTGCGGCAATAAATGCTCCAGACAATTTGCCGTGCCCACAAGATTGAGATTGCACAATGCCTTGAAATCTTCGGCCTTCAGAGATTTGGCGTGCACCGGCCTGTGGCTACCGGCATTGAGGACGGCGCAATCAATCCTGCCCATCTGCGCGCGAATCCGCGCCAAGACTCGCCCAACAGCTTCATTATCCTCGATATCGAGAGGAAAAGCGCATATTGCCTCTCCCCCTTCGCGCTCTAGTGTTTGCAAACCCTCCAGCGAGCGCGCCGAAGCGGCCACGCGCCAGCCCTCACCGGCCATATGCAAAGCCAAAGCGCGCCCCAAACCGGCACTGGCGCCAGTTATCCACACAAGGCCCTTGCTGACCTGCCGATGGGCTATTGGTTTTATCACCCGCATGGCAGACATCTAAAGCGGCGCATAGCTGATCGCCGCGCCACCTTCCGTGAAGGTCAGGCCACATAAACGATCCCCGGCATACCACAAATCAAGCTCCATCTCCCCGGACATATCAAAATGTCGGCCGCAATCGCTCACACCCTTTTCTTCAATCACAATCTTGCGGACAATCCCGCGCTGGCTATCCAGCACCTCGGCCGCCTGCCATGTGGCAATATTCCAATAGCTGGTGGGTATAACCTCCGCGGGCAGCAGCAATTTGCCGTCTATGCCTGTCACTTCAAATCCCTCTTCGCTGGCCTTCCCGGACACAGAATATTTCTTGCCATTATCATTGGTGCGGGTCTCGATCGCAATCAGTCGCCCGTCACGCCAATATTCATCATTGCGATGCTTGTAATGATAGGCGGTGATGGGGCCAAATTTCACTTTGATGGTAATATCAATGCCCACATGCAGAACATCCCCCTCACGGGAAAAGCGAATAAAATGCGAGCCGATTTTCTTGTTTTTGCGCAAAATGGCAAAGGCATAATCCTGCGGCAAGGCCATGGTCCAGTCTGTCGGGCTGGAAAGCTCTGCTGCTTCCAGATCATTGCTCCCCTCGCCTGCCAGAGCGGCGGGCAGAGCGGCCGACAGCCCCAACGGCAATGCGAGCAGCAAAATTGCGCCGAATAGAGTTTTTACGCCAGTTTTCACCAATTTCATCAATCCCTCCTGTTAACCCTCTCTATTACGCATAAAATAGCCATCCGGATTACCCTGAAAACCCCTGAAATGCACCTTAATGCCCCTTGCCTTCGCGGTTTAAACCCCTATCACTTGGGGCCATGGCGAATCTCGACACCTATCTTAGCCCCTTGGACGATGCCACCCCGCGCATGACCGAGCGCACGACTTTGTGGTCGGCGATCAATTCCGGCACCAATAATCTCCCCGGTATTGAACAGCTTGCAGCGGCCATTATCCCGGAATTTACCAAGCTTGGCATGAATCACACAATCCTGCCAGCAGCCCCCGTTGAAGCGCTCAATGATGAAGGGGAGATTGTCCCCGTCCCCTGCGGGCCAGTGCATCATCTCTGCTTGCGCCCGGAGGCTGAAAAACGCATCATGCTGGTCGGTCATCTCGATACGGTGTTTCCGGCCGATCACCCCTTCCAGAAAGTGGAAAAACGCAAAGACGGCACCCTGCACGGGCCCGGTTGCGCCGATATGAAGGGCGGAGTTTGTGTCATTCTGGAAAGCCTTGGCACTTTTGAACAATCCCCTTTTGCACAAAATGTCGGCATTGATGTGGTTTTGAACAGCGATGAGGAAACCGGCTCCTATGCCTCTGCAGCCCATCTCGAGACGATTGCCCGCAAGGCCGATGCCGGCTTTGTCTTTGAGCCGGCCCTGCCCGATGGCACTTTAGCAGGTGCCCGGGCCGGGTCCGGCCATTATAATTTTGTCATCCGCGGTAAATCCGCCCATGCGGGGCGTTCTTTTCATGATGGCCGCAATGCACTCATTGGTGCCGCGCGCTTGATGACAGCGATCAACGCCTTGAATGGCAAGCGCGACAATACGACCTTGAATATCGGCATTATCCATGGCGGTCAGGCGACCAATGTGGTGCCGGATTTATGCGTCATCCGAATGAATATTCGCGGGCTGACCAAAGACGATCTGCTATGGGCGGATGCAGCCATTCGTGATGTTGTCGTCAGCGGGAATTTTGGTCCGGATATCAGCGTTGAATTGCATGGGGGTATTCACCGCCCGGTCAAACAAATGACCGGCGGCACTGAACAATTATTTCATCTGGTCAGGAATGCCGGCAGCACTTTGGGCATGGCGATTGAGTGGAAAGCCACTGGCGGCTGTTGCGATGGCAATAATCTTGCGGCAGCGGGCCTGCCCAATGTCGATACCATGGGAGTGCGCGGGGCCTTTATTCATTCACCGGACGAATATATGGTGATTGAAAGCTTTGTAGAGCGGGCCCGCCTTGCCACCATGTCCATGCTGCTTTTGGCATCGGATGAATTGCCTTGGCCGGACCGGATGCCGGTTTAAGCATTATCAAACGCGTAAATTTTAAAATGGAGCAAGCCTTTTTATGATGTTCATTCGTCCTGTGCGCGGCAGTGACCGCGAAGCGCTGTTGGAACTAGGCCGTGCTGCCGGGCATGGCATGACCACGGTGCCAAAATCACCGGAGCAAATCAATCATCGCATTGACCAATCGGCCCGCGCCTTTTCTTCCAAGGGCAAAGCCAATGCTGATCATATTTTTTATATGGTGCTGGAAGAAGATGGTGAGGTTGTCGGCACATGTTGCATTTTCCCTAATCTTGGTGAAAAGCGGCCATTCTATTCCTACCGCATCGCCCATCTATCGGCGCAGGATCAAAAACGCAATATTCGATCCGAAACCGATATTCTAATGCTGGTCAATGATTATCACGGCTATACGGAAATCGGCACTTTGTTCTTGCTGCCGGAAAAGCGTGGCGGTGGGCGCGGTCGATTGCTGTCTTTTGCCCGCTTCATGCTGATGGCTATCGACAAGGCTCGATTTGGCGATCAGATTATGGCCGAAATTCGCGGCTGGTCCGGGGATGACGGTATTTTCCCCTTTTACGAACATATCGCCCAGAAATTTTTCCAAATATCCTTTCTCGAAGCCGATAAACGCTCGGCCCATGACCATCAGTTTATTGCCGATCTGATGCCGAAATATCCGGTCTATACAGACCTCCTGCCGCAAGAAGCAATTGATGTCATTGGCAAGCCCCACCCATCATCCAAGCCGGCAATGGATCTACTGATTGATCAGGGCTTTCGCTATCACAAGCTGATTGATATTTTTGACGGTGGCCCGTCGATCGAGGCCCCGATTAGCGAGATCAAAACCATTCGCTTGGCACAAAGACGTAAAGTGGAGATTGGCACACCACCCAAAGATGGTGCCAAGGCCATCATTTCGACCACAGATATGGGTAATTTTGTCTGCATGCAAACAATGATGGACGCCCAGGGCGATACACTTGTCCTTACGCAAAAACAGGCAGACATCATGAATCTTGCCAAGGGTGATGATATTCTCGCCTCTCCCCTGTTCAGCAAAAGTAAATAACGGAAAGACAATATGCTGTTTATCAATGGTGCTTGGCGCAAAGGCGCAGGCGATGAATTTACCTCCCTCTCCCCGGTCGATGGCAGCGAATTATGGCGCGGTCATGAGGCCAGCAAGGCTGATATTGATGCGGCGATAGAAAACGCCCATGAAGCTTTTTTGGCATGGCGCAAAAAACCTTTCGCCCATCGGCTGGCAATTATCGAAGCCTTTGGCGACGCTTTGAAAGAAAACAAAGACGATCTCGCCCGCACCATTGCCCGCGAAACCGGCAAAGCCTTGTGGGATGCCAGTGGCGAAGTTGCCGGCATGATTGGCAAGGGGGCAATTTCCGTCAAAGCCTATATGGAGCGCACCGGCACCCATGAAACAGAAGCCGCAGGCGCCAAATTGCGCATCGCCCATAAGCCCCATGGGGTGATGGCGGTTTTGGGACCGTTCAATTTCCCCGGCCATCTGCCCAATGGCCATATCATTCCGGCGCTGCTGGCTGGCAATGTGATTGTTTTCAAACCCAGCGAAATGACCCCGCTGGTGGCCGAAAAAACTTTGAAATTATGGGAAAAGGCCGGCCTGCCCAAAGGGGTAATCAATCTGGTCCATGGGGCGCGGCGGGTTGGCGAGGAGCTGATTGCCCATGAAAAAACCCGCGGTGTTTTGTTTACCGGCGGTGTGCCCGCAGGGCTTGCCATTCACAAGGCGCTTGGCGGGCAGCCTGAGAAAATTCTGGCGCTCGAACTCGGCGGCAATAATCCGCTTATCGTCTGGGATGCAAAAGACAAAACCGCCGCCGCCCGCATCATCATCCGTTCGGCCTTTATATCGGCGGGACAAAGATGCACCTGCACCAGACGCTTGATCATTGATGACGGTCCATCCGGCGATGCCCTCATAGAAGTCCTGAATAAGCTGACCGGCAAGCTCACCGTGGACAAGCCCGAAGCCGAGCCGCAGCCCTTTATGGGCGCGCTAATCTCGGCCAAGGCGGCCGATGAGGCCTTGGCGGCGCAGGACAGGCTGATCAAAAACGGCGCTGTCTCTATTCGTGATATGGCCCGGGCCGAGGCCGGACCCGCCTTTGTCACGCCGGGTATTCTTGATGTGACCAAAGCCAGCGATCGACCGGATATAGAAGTTTTTGCCCCCCTATTGCAAATCATCCGTGTGGAAAGCTTTGATGCGGCGCTTGAAGAAGCCAATAATACCAAATTTGGTCTCGCCGCTGGCTTGTTGAGTGATAAAAAAGACTTATGGGAACGCTTTGCCCTTGAGATTGATGCGGGGATAGTCAATTGGAACCGCCAAACCACCGGTGCCTCCGGCGCCGCCCCCTTTGGCGGGGTCGGCCATTCGGGCAATCACCGGCCAGCAGGATATTATGCCGCTGATTATTGCGCCTGGCCGATGGCATCGCTGCTGGGGGAAGGCCCGGTTAGCGATGATGTAAACATCATCGGAATTGATTCATGAGGAGTGCCGTGAAAGCGTTTGAATATAATTTCGACGGGCTCGTGGGCCCGACCCATAATTATGGCGGTCTGGCCATCGGCAATCTTGCCTCCATGGGCAATAGCGGCACGATTTCCAATCCACGCGCTGCCGCCTTGCAGGGCCTGCAGAAAATGCGCACCATGCTTGAAATGGGCATGCCACAAGGAATATTACCGCCCCATGAACGCCCCTTCCTGCCACGCCTTCGCCAGCACGGGTTTTCCGGCAATGATGAGCAGGTTTTGCAAGCCGCATGGCAAAATGATCCGGCGCTTTTATGCAATCTGTCTTCTGCTGCCGCCATGTGGACCGCCAATGCGGCAACGGTCTGCCCCAGCGCCGACAGTGAGGATGGCAAGGTTCACTTCACCCCGGCCAATCTCGCCGCCATGTATCATCGCTCCATAGAGCATGACTTTACCGGACGGGTTTTGCGCCAGATATTTGGCGATGAAAAATATTTTGCCCATCACAAAGCTGTCCCTGCGGGCGGCAAGATGGGCGATGAAGGCGCCGCCAATCATGGGCGTTTTGCGCCCTCCCATGGGGCCCCCGGGGTGCAGCTTTTTGTCTATGGCCGCTCGGCCTTTGAAAAAGGCCTTGATGTATATTTTGAAGGACGCCAAGCCTTGGAAGCCTCACAGGCCATAGCCCGCCAGCACCGCCTTGCCCCGTCACAAACCGTTTTTGCCCGCCAAAGCCAGAAGGCGATTGATGCCGGCGCGTTTCATAATGATGTGGTCTCGGTGACCAATGGCAGGGTTTTATTTTATCACCAGCATAGTTTTGAAAATACCGAGCAATGTTTTGCCGATATTCGCCGCGCCTGCGCAACACTTGGCTTTGAGCCCGATTTTATCGAAGTCGCCGCCGACGCCGTCAGCCTTGAAGATGCAATCGCATCTTATCTTTTTAATTCGCAACTCATCACCACGCCCGATGGCGAGATGGGGCTAATCCTGCCCCAAGAAGCCCATGACAATCCACGCACCAAAACCTGGCTTGATGCCCATATGGCGGGCAATGGCCCCATCCGCTTTGCCAAATATCTCGACCTCAAGCAAAGCATGCGCAATGGCGGCGGTCCTGCCTGTCTGCGTTTGCGTGTGGTTTTGAATGAAAACGAAGCGGCCAGCGTTTCAAAATGCGTGCTGGATGAGGCGCTGATTAGCCATCTCGAACAATGGGTTGAAAAACATTATCGCGACCGGCTGGAAATCAAGGACCTTGGCGATCCCCAATTTCTCAAGGAAGTTTACGCAGCCCTTGACGAATTGACAAATATCCTCTCGCTGGGCGCAATTTACGATTTTCAGCGCTGAATACCCAACCGCTTCAAAATCATTCGCTCAACACCATCGGGTCTGCCGACGAAATGCCAAGCCAGAAAATGGGTGATGGTGTAAAGCCCGGCACCAATGGCGGCATCAATCAGCAGACGCAATAGGCGCAGGCTGTCGGAAAGATGGGGAATATTGGGATGGATCAGCAAAAACCACACGGACATCACCGCCAGTGCCAACAGGCTGCGCCAGCAATGGGCCAATGGCTCCAGCGCCGAGCGCCCTGTAATTCTTGAATAGAGCAAGAGATTGAGACCCAGCTGTGCAATCCCCGCCAGAGCGCGGGCGATGATCGCACCAATAAAGCCAAATAGCAGCGCCGCAATGATGAAACTTGGCAAGCGCAAAAACATATAAATCAGTTCACGAATGAATAATAGCTTTGTCTTGCCTCTGGCCAGGGCAAAAGGGCGAATAGGCTCGGACAGGAAATAAAGTCCAAGGGTTGGTGCGACCCATTGCACCACCGGTATCGCCAATTCATAGCCGGGACCAAAAAACAAAGGCACCAGATCCGGTGCCACAAAGCCCATGCCCACGGCCACAGGCGCAGCGATGGCCGCCATGCCCGCGACACCGCCCAAGCAAGTGCGGCGCATGGCCGCCTTGTCATCCTGCTGCTCGGACATGCCCGGAAACAGAGCCCGCGAAACCGGCGTAGCCAACTCATTGGTGGGTAATTGCACCAATTGCATGCCCAGAAAATATCCCCCCGTAGGGGCCATACCAAACAGGCGGGCAATGATGAGGGAGTCGAGTTTCAAATTCATGGTCACCAGCGCGCCGGTCGCCGTCAACCACCCGGCAAAGCCGAAAATCTTCTTGTATGATTGAAACGAAAAATGCGGTCGAAACGGCAGGAACCAAAAAGAGAGAATAAGCTGCACCATTCCCCCCACCAGCAGGCCACCGACCAGCGCCCAATAGTTCCGGAAAATCAGCGCCAGTGAAATGGAAACCGCCACAGCGGTAAATTTGTTGAGGCCGACAACAATAAATTCACGGCTGAAATCAAGGGCGCGCTCGAATTCAAAAAATCGCGGATTGATCAACCCTTCCAGAACCGGGGCCAGCGCCATGACCAAAAATAACGGCACCAAAGCCGGCTCGTCATAAAAATGTGCCGCCGGCCATGCAAGGCCCGCCATAACCCCCCCCAGAAGCAATCCCCGCAGCAGGGAGAAGGTCCAGATCGTGTCATAATCATCGCGATTGGCATCATGGAATTTAACCACCACCTGCGCCGCACCAAAATCGCTCATACCTTGCAATATCTGCAAGGCAATGAAGGAAATGGCAACAATCCCGAAATCTTCTGGCGTTAACAGGCGCGCCACGATCAACGTATTCACGAGACCGATAATGCGCATGACAAAGCGCCCGCCGACAATCCACGCCGCGCCTCTGGTAATACGCCCGGTCAGTTCCGCTTCCGCTCCTGTTTTTGTGCCAATTTGGCTCATGCCATACCCTTTATGGGGCTGGCGGATATAAATCCCCCTGCCCATGGCTTTGTCATATCAGAATAATGCAATTTGCAGGCTATAGAAATGACCATCAGCGCAATGCTTGCAAAGCCTAAAACCCGCTGTATGGTGCGGCTCGCGCCCACTTGCCGGGCACAAGTTTTTTGACATTTTAACCAAAGGCGAAAAGCCATGGCCCATATATCGGCACTGTTAAGTGTGATGATTAAAGCTGCCCGTTTGGCAGCAAAATCCCTGCGTCGGGATTATTTTGAAAGCGATGCCCTGACGATCAGCCGCAAGGGGGCCTCCGACTTTGTTTCCCAGGCGGATTTACGGGCCGAAGAAATTATCCGCGAGGCTCTGGCCACAGCGCGACCCAAATATGGCATGCTGCTGGAAGAAGCTGGCGAGATTGAAGGCAGTGATAAATCGAACCGCTGGATTATCGATCCTTTGGATGGCACCACCAATTTCCTTCATGGTATTC
>JALSJA010000165.1 GCA_026989615.1 Parvularculaceae bacterium
AATCAGGCCTGCGCTAGAGCGTTTCCAGGATAAGTGGACCCTTCGAGACGCCGCTTCGCGGCTCCTCAGGGTGAGGCCGGTTATCCGTCCGGCCCTTCGCCTTGGCTCAGGAGCGTCAAAATAAAAACTTAGAGCACTTCCAGAATTTGCAAAGCCTATTGACCCCTTGTCGGGCCGTCGCTAGCGTCCGCAGCACAAATTGCCCGCGATTAAGAAGAGATGATCCATGAGTGCCCAAGCTGTTGAAATTATGAGTGAAAAAGAAAAGCGCAGCTTTCAGGGGCTGATCCTGACCCTGCAGCATTATTGGGCCAAACATGGCTGTGTCATTTTGCAGCCCTATGATCTGGAAATGGGGGCGGGCACGTTTCATCCGGCGACCACTTTACGCTCGCTCGGGCCAAAGCCGTGGAAAGCGGCCTATGTGCAGCCCTGTCGCCGGCCCACCGATGGCCGCTATGGGGCCAACCCCAATCGCTTCCAGCATTATTATCAGTTCCAGGTGGTGATGAAACCAAGCCCCGATAATATTCAGGCGCTTTATCTCGGCTCGCTCGATGCCATCGGCATTGACCGCAAAATCCATGACATTCGCTTTGTGGAAGACGATTGGGAAAGCCCAACGCTCGGGGCCTGGGGGCTTGGCTGGGAGGTCTGGTGCGATGGCATGGAAGTTACGCAATTTACTTATTTTCAGCAGGTCGGCGGTTTTGACTGTAAGCCGGTGACCGGCGAGATTACCTATGGATTGGAGCGTCTGGCCATGTATGTTCAGGGTACGGATAATGGTTTTGATCTCGATTTCAATGGCGCTGAAGGTGCCGACGCCATGAGCTATGGGGATGTGTTCCATCAGCAGGAAGTTGAGTTTTCCGCCTATAATTTCGAACTGGCCGATACAGAGGTTTTGCTGCGGCAATTCAAGGAGGCTGAAAATGCCTGTCTGTCTATTCTGGAAGCCGGGAAAAGGGCGGCAAAATCCTATGCGCTGCCGGCCTATGACCAGTGTATCAAGGCGTCGCATCTGTTTAACCTGCTGGATGCCCGCGGGGTGATTTCCGTGACCGAGCGGCAGTCTTATATTTTGCGGGTGCGGACCCTGTCCAAAGCCTGTTGCGAGGCGTGGCTTGAAAGTCCGCAAGGGCGTGGGCCCGGCGCGGGTATTGTCGACCATAGCGCCGCTTAAAATCGACTGCGCCTGCCTTTTGACATTCTCTCGCAAACTGTAAAGGATGACCCTATGTCCACGCTTGCCGAGCAGATTGATGCGTTTTTCAAACCTTTTTCCGATGCCCTGTCATCGGTGGTTTTTTATAAAATTGAAATTGGCTCGGTTGCCGTGCCTTTGGTGGTTATCTGGCTGATTAGCGCCGGGGTGATCCTGACATTTCGTCTTGGCTTTGTGAATATTCGCGGCTTTGTCCATGGCTGGTGGCTTATATTTTCCGGCAAAAAGCGCAAAGACGAGCCGGGAGAAATTTCCCATTTTGAAGCTTTAAGCTCGGCTTTGTCGGGCACGGTGGGTCTTGGCAATATTGCCTCCGTGCCGGTGGCGATTGCCCTTGGCGGGCCGGGGGCAGTGTTCTGGATGATTGTTGCCGGGTTCTTTGGCATGACCTCGAAATTTGCCGAATGTTCGCTGGCGGTCAAATATCGCAAAATCGACGATAAGGGCACGGTCTATGGCGGGCCGATGTATTATATTGAGGCGGTGTTTGGGCGGCTGAATCTTGCCTGGCTGGGCAAGGGGCTGGCGATTGTGTTTGCCATTGCTGCCATGGGTGCTTCGGTCAGCGTGTTTCAGGTCAATCAGGCCCATGCGCAATTTTCCAATGTGACGGGTATCAATGCGCCCTTGATTTTTGGCATTGTCATTTCGTCACTGGTGGCGGTCGTCATCATTGGCGGGATCAAATCTATTGCCAAAGTGACCCGTGTACTGGTGCCGTTTATGGGCTTCATCTATATGGGCGCAGGTCTGGCCATCCTGTTGATGAATTTGCCGGCCATTCCCGGTGTCATTGCAGATATTTTCCAATCGGCTTTTGGCTGGGGGGCAGCAGGAGGTGGTGTTGTCGGGGCGCTGATCAATGGCATTCAGCGGGCAACCTATTCAAGCGAAGCAGGCGTTGGCTCGGCGGCGATTGCCCATGCGGCGGTGAAAACCAAAGACCCGATGACCGAAGGCTATGTGGCGCTGCTGGAGCCGTTTATTGATACGATTGTGGTTTGCTCCATGACCGCGTTGGTGATTTTGGTCACTGGCGTTCACGAGCCTTTCCTGTTTGTGGATAAGGGCGATATTCAGGGGATTGAGCTAACCTCGGCGGCGTTTGCTTCGGCGTTTTCATGGTTTCCAATGGTGTTGCTGATCTCTGTTTTGCTATTTGCCTTTTCAACGCTGGTCACATGGGCCCATTATGGGGGACAGGCGGCGAGCTACCTGTTTGGCAAGACAAGGCAGGTGGAGATTGGTTTCAAGATTTTGTTATGCATGGCGCTATCGACCGGCGCGGCCTTGCAGCTGGGTTCGATTATCGACTTTATTGACAGCATGTTGTTCACCATGGCGGTGCCAAACATTATCGCGCTTTATTTATTGCTGCCGGAATTGCGGCGGGATTTGACCGCCTATCAAGGGCGATTGAAATGAGTATCTGGCAAAAACCAATTTCGCTGGCGGCGATGAATGCGCTCGGCGGGAATAGTCTTATGGCGCATCTCGGCATTGAAATTACCG
>JALSJA010000166.1 GCA_026989615.1 Parvularculaceae bacterium
AAAGCGTATCATTGCCCCCACGACCATCAAGCTCATAGCCCTGATAGGAATTGACAAGCTGATAGTCAGGCAAGGCAATCGAGACTTGCAAAGTATAGGTTTCACCCGCATTGGGACCGTCACCAAAACCTGCTGCACTCCACTCATTAACCGCAATATAATAGGTTCCCGCTGCGCCAAAAGTATAAGACAGATATGAATCAAGCGTGCGCGTGCTACCCGCATCCAGCGGGCTGTCATCATTGCTAAACAGCAAATTGCCCGCCGCATCGTAGAGATATATATAGGCATCCAATCCCGTTGATGTGGTATCGATGTCAAAAGTCCCCACCGATCCGGCTTCCGTAATGCTGAAGCTGTAATATTCCACCCCTCCATGGGCTACGGCCTGAATCTCGGCATGGGGAATGGTTGTCGAATTTTCAACCAAGATATTTGGCGCCAATGTAAAAAAGCCGTCAATATCAACCGCATTGGCAATATCGAAATTCGCTGTCGCCTGATCTTTCACCAATATATTGGCTGTAGAGGAATAGCCAATATAGCTGCGCGCATAAGAGGTGGTGGTCGCCCCGTAGCCCGCATAGAGAATATCATTACCACCACCGCCAATGGCTTTCTCAATGACCGCGCCAATAGCAATGGAAACATTGCCCAAAGACCCACCAATATTGGAAAAATTGCCTTCGCCCAGATCAATGATTTGATCGACAAGATAGCCTGAAAAATCCAGCGTATCGAAGCCACCGCCATCCCAGACAGCAAATACAGGAACATTGAAAGCATCTGCTGCGTAAAAATCACGGCCCGTATTATCGTTAAAGCCATAAATCGTATCCCCGGCGCGGGTCGACATATTGGCACCATAAAGACGTTGCGCTGCTGCGATATCATCCAGCATGGGCGCAGACCCGAACATCGGTAAATTACCGCCGGTATTGGAGGAGCCAAAATAAGACATCAAGGTGTACATGCGGCTGTCCTCATAATATTCCGCATTACTCCCATAGGTGATCGTGCCACCAGTGCCCGCATTATAGGCCCCCGGATGCGAAATTCCGATCGCATGACCAATCTCGTGGAGCAAAACCTGGCGACCATAATTCCCGAGCGCCGGCGCTGCATTGTAAGAGAGGGTCGAGTTGTACCAGCTGTCGCCGGCATTAGCGGAAAAACCCGTATTGCCCGGAAAATAGGCAAAGGCCGCCGCCCCGTCAGAGCCGGACGAATAATTGGCAAACAACATCGTGGCGGCATCAGAAAAAGCCCCTTCACCGGATGTGCCTGTGCCAATGCGCGTGAAAGTAATATTGGCAATATCAGCCCATGCTTGCAGCGATAATTCTGTCTGCTCAATTTGCGCGACATTAAAGCGCGAAAACCCGGCCGTATCGCTGGGCATGGTTGCCGGCTCGGTGGAGCGATAGGCATAGGTCACCTCAATGCCGCTAGCCCCCCAATTTGCACCGGATCGGGTTAATTGCGCAGCCGCCTGCTCCACCGTGAAAGAGATTTTGCCATTGGGCTGTGGGCCTTGTCCACGGTTCCCCGCATTATCAAAAAATTGCGGATCGTCCCAACCGCTTCCCGGTGCCGCCACACCATGATCATTCGATGTCCAGTCAGGAAGAATATGAGGATCCAATAATCCCTTGTCATCACCAAAGCCCTCATTGAGAGCAAAGTTCATCAGCGGATCAGAAAATGGACTGGCTGCACTAGCGGAAAGCAGACCCGCATAAAGATCATCATTTTCATCAGTAAAAACCAAAAGTGATTCAAAAACTCTTGTCATATACCCTAGCTTCCTTTGCGGCAAATCCACGCCCAACGCCGCGGTATAATGGCCGAAATCAGCCATTGAAACAAGCAAAACAGCGCCAATCTTGTTCACATTTTCCGGGGTAATTACAAGAAAAAGGCGACAAAATATGTTTTGTCGCCTCTATCAATCTTAAGCGCCGGTAACCTTACTCAAGCGTTATTTGCTCTTGCGCTACTATTTCTTGCCAAACAGGGATTTTAGCAGACTCTTTTTCTCTCCTGCATTGCTTTTCGATGCCGATTTATCGGCAAGGCCCGGCAAAACATAATCCTTGAACATTTCGCGCAATTTCGTTTTCAGAACCTTACCGGTTGCCCCGATCGGAATTTCATCAATAATCTCCACCGCATCCGGGTGGGAGATTTTTGGCAGGCGCTCACAAACAAATTGCCTTATCTCTTCCGGCTCGGCGCTTGTGCCTTTCTTGAGCGCAACAATCAGCAATGGCCGCTCCTGCCATTTTGGATGATGCACACCAATGGCCGCCGCCTGCGCAACCGCAGGATACATCAGAGCCGCGTTTTCAATATCCAGCGTTGAAATCCACTCACCACCGGATTTGATGACATCTTTAGCCCGGTCGGTAATTTGCATTCGGCCATCAGGGTGAATAACCGAGACATCGCCTGTATCAAACCAGCCATCTTCCGTCAGGGTCGGCTTGTCGGAATTATAATAATCGCTAATGACCCAAGGACCACGCACCTGCAAATGCCCGCTGGAAACGCCATCCCAAGGCAGCTCTTTGCCATCTTCGCTCATAATCCTCATATCAATGAAGGGTAGAGCGCGCCCTTGTTTTAATTGTATCGGAATGCGCTCGTCGATGGGCAAATCGTAAAAGCCGGGATCTTCGGCATTGACCGTACCTGTCGGTGACATTTCTGTCATACCCCATCCCTGC
>JALSJA010000167.1 GCA_026989615.1 Parvularculaceae bacterium
AATGCTCCAACCATCTGGCATCCGCCGCAAACATATCGCGCAAATCGGGAATGCCATATTTCAGCATCGCCAACCGATCAATCCCCATGCCAAAGGCAAAACCCTGATATTCATCCGGATCAAGGCCGCAATTTTTCAAAACATTGGGATGGACCATGCCGCAGCCCAAGATTTCCATCCAGCTATCGCCCTGCCCGATGCGCAGCTCATTGCCGACACGGCTATAGCGCACATCCATTTCCGCCGATGGCTCGGTAAAGGGAAAGAAATGCGGCCGCAAACGGGTCTCGACATTGTCCACTTCAAAAAACGCCTTGATAAAAGCTTCCAATGTCCCGCGCAAATGCCCCATATGGGTCTGCTTGTCGATCACCAGCCCTTCAACCTGATGAAACATCGGCGTATGGGTCTGGTCACTATCACACCGATAGGTTCGCCCGGGAATGATAACCCGCAAAGGCGGTTTTTCGCTCATCATGGTGCGAATTTGAACCGGGCTTGTATGGGTGCGCAAAACCATGCGCTCGCCATTTTCCTTTTCATTGAAAAAGAATGTGTCATGCATTTCCCGCGCCGGATGGTCCGGCGGGAAATTCAGCGCGGTGAAATTATGAAAATCATCTTCAATATCCGGCCCTTCACGGGTTTCAAATCCCATATCCGCAAAAATCGCCGCGATCTCTTCGGCCACTTGGGTAATGGGATGAATTTTACCCTTGGGCTCCAGGCGTATCGGCAAGGTCACATCCTGCTTTTCTGTCGCCAGCCGCGCTTCCAGAGCCGCCCGCTCCAGCACGCCTTTGCGCGCCGCAATCGCTTCGCCGACCCGCGCTTTCAACCCGTTGAGGATTGGCCCCTTTTCCTTGCGCTCATCCGGCGACATTTTGCCAAGCGATTTCATCTCGGCGCTGATGACACCCTTTTTGCCAAGGGCAAAAACCCGCAATTCCTCAAGCGCCGCTTCATTGGCAGCCCCTTCAATTTTGCCAAGCAGTTCTTGTTCCAGTTTTTCCAAATCAGCCATATCTCAAACCCCAAAGCAAAAGGCGCTATCATTCTTGCCTGATAGCGCCTTATCACATTTCGTTTTGTTAAACCCCTTTAGAAGGGATAAATCACTACGCCAGCGCCTTTTTTGCCTGTTCCACAAAGCTTGCAAAAGCACTTGGCTCTTGCGCAGCAATATCGGAAAGAACCTTGCGGTCCACTTCAATGCCGGCTTTGGTCAGACCATTGATAAAGGCGGAATAGGTCATGCCATGCTCGCGCACAGCCGCATTGATGCGCTGAATCCACAAAGAGCGGAAATTGCGCTTTTTGGCACGACGGTCGCGATAGGCATATTGGCCGGCTTTTTCCACCGCCTGATTGGCGACGCGGAAGACATTTTTACGGCGGCCATAATAGCCTTTGGCAGCTTTGATAATTTTACGATGACGGGCATGGGCGGTAACGCCCCGTTTAACGCGTGACATGGGATACGCCTCCTAGCGATTATATGGCATGTATTTTTTGACGATTTTGGCGTCTGCGGATTCCATCACATCGGTACCGCGATTTTGGCGGATCTGTTTGGTGGTCCGCTTGATCATGCCATGGCGTTTTCCGGTCACACCGGCTTTTACCTTGCCGGAGGCCGTCATTTTGAAGCGCTTTTTAGCGCCTGACTTGGTTTTCATTTTGGGCATTTTGATCTCTTTCTAATGGTCGCCAGCAGGATAACCCGTTGACGACAAAGGATAATTCAGGAACCGCCATGGCATACCCTATATAAAGCCAGACTGTTCGGAAAGTTGAAGCCATGCCTTATAGCCGGAAAACACCCCGAATCAACCCCTTAAGAGCGTTTTCAGGATAAGTGGATACCGGTTATCCGTCCGGAAACGCAACCAACAAAAACTTAGAGCCTTTTTTCGTTTTGATTGAATCAAAACCGGGCTCTAAGTCTTTGTTTTTGAGCAATTCTTATCCGAAAACCGGCCTCATTCTGAGCTTGCCGAAGGACCCGCTTTTCGCAGAAGTGCTCTAGGCCATATTCTTTGCCCTTGGCGCGCCCCTGCCTCACGCCACCGGAAAGGTAAAGAAAGCCCATGTAATCAGGGCAAAAAGCGGCCCGAGAATATACATGGACAGACGGGTTTTGCTGATTAGGAAATAAAAGACCGGTATCAGCATGGCATTGGCGATGAGAATAAACATCTCCGTTGGCGCTGTCGGCGCCATATCCGCCCAGATCTCCCCATAGGCAATCTCGCCACTTACCGCCTTGGAAATCGCTGGCAGGCCTCTGGCAAGGTCTATGGAGATGACAAGGCCGATATAGGCTTTGGACAGATCCCCAAGGGTCATACGCACGGTTTTCACAAAGCTGACCAATTGCGTGGTGAGGGCAAAGGCATATTCGCGCCCGGCAATCAGCCCCAGAAACACCCATGTCGTACTCATGGGAATATCGGAAACCTCTTTGAAGAAAAACAACAAAGACGCATAGGTAAAGTCAATCACCGTGGCGGAGCGAATATCGGTCACCGCCGTTTTCGATTGCAGCACTTTTTGCACCGGTCCGCCTTTTTTGGCAAAAGTATAGGCCAATAGGGCGATGATAACCGCCAAGGCCGTCGTCCCCTCGGCAAGGGTAATTTCCCGCGGCAAAAATACGAAAATATTGGCAAAATCCTGAATCAGCCAAATCCCCCACAGATAGGCTGTGGTCACCCATTGCAGCATCACCCAATAAACGATTTTGCCGGACGAAATTTTAGACGCCACCAGATAGAGAATGACAAAAAACGAAAGCCCGAAACTTGCCACCATGCCCAAAGGCCCGATCGGTCCAAACCCAAGATCAATCTCGGCCATTTCCGGCATCGTCCAATAGGCAACGCCGGAGACAAGCCCGGCTACCAGCAGTGACACCAAAGCGCTAGGCAGGCGGCCCTTAAACTTGATGACCGCCATGCTGGCAATAAGGTCAAAGATAAATCCGACCACCGGAAACACCAGACAGGTGTTCAGGGAATAGGAAACCGGATCAATATTCAACTGGCTGGTGATAATCGGCGGGATAAAATAAATGGCAAAGCCGATGACAAAGCCCATAATCGTCGCCAGCCCCCAGGGCGCGCGCGCCCCCGGCTCATGCTCGCGAAAAAACTTCTCCAGCGAGCGCGACAACACCACATATAAAAACGCCCCCACCGTAAAGGCCAGCCCATAGCCGATCAGCGATTTTTGCAACATCGAGGTCAAGCCGCCAATGGTCGCAAAAATAGTCAGCACCATGAAAGAAGTCGAAACCGGCACCCCGAAACGGGTCAGAAACACCAGCGCCAAAGGCGGCAGAGCGTGATACCATTGGGGTTCAAACACCGGATATTTCTTGACATTGGCCAACCGCCCCCAGGACGGGTCGCCATCATTGATGAACCAGCCATAGTAAAAGGTAAAAACCAGAATAAGGGCCGCAAAAAGAAACAGCCAGAACCAGTGCAATTTCTGATTGGAATTGATAAAAGTGCCGAGGGTCTGCAACGCATCATTGCCCACCACCGCATAGGCCGCAAACGCAAACCCGATCATCGCCCAAATGCCGATTTCAAAACCCATTTTGAAAACACCCCTTATTTGTCGTCAAAGGCCCCCGCCTCATGAAACCGCCAATACAGAGATGCAATGAAAGTTTTGTGACAGCTTGCGCACTGTGTGCTGCCCCTATCCTCTTTTTTTCAAAACTGCTGTAAAGGGGCTAAGCAGCCTCGAGAAATGTGAAACAAAAATGACAAAAACCGGCATATTATTGGTCAATCTCGGCACCCCCGACGCCCCCACCCCAAAGGCCGTGCGCCGCTATCTGGCACAATTTCTGTCAGACCGGCGGGTGGTGGATTATCCGCGCATTTTCTGGCTGCCCCTGCTCTATGGCATCATCTTGCCGTTCCGGGCCGGGGCTACCGCACAAAATTATGCCAAAATCTGGCATGCAGAAAATAATGAAAGCCCCTTGCGTTTTTATACCCGCCAGCAGGCACAAAAGCTCGCCGACAAATTAGAGGATAATGACAATATCGCCATCGACTGGGCCATGCGTTATGGGCAACCATCGGTACAGGAAAAATTGCGCGGGCTCCGCCAACAGGATTGCAAAAACATATTGGTGTTGCCGCTTTATCCGCAATATTCCACCACCACCAGCCTGAGCGTGGAAGATGCGGCTTGGGCCGCCCTCAAACATCTCGACTGGGCACCTGACCTACACTTTGCCCAACCCTTTTATCAGGACCCCGCCTATATCACCGCCCTTGCCAATATCACCAAAGCCCATCTCCAAAACGCAGACAAACAACCCGAACAGGTGATTATCTCTTTCCACGGCATTCCCGAGCGCCTCGTCACCAATGGTGATCCCTATGCGGAGCATTGCATGGGCACAAGCACAGCCCTGCGCGACGCCATGGGCTGGAGCGAGAGTTTCGCGCCGCTGGCCTATCAATCAAAATTCGGTCGTGAAAAATGGCTGGAGCCGTCAACCGAGGAGATGGTCATCAAAGCCGCTGAGGACGGCAAAAAAACCATCGCCATCATCACCCCGGCCTTTGTTTCCGATTGCATAGAAACCCTCGAAGAAGTGGCCATTGGCTTGCAGGAGGTTTTCCAGAACCATGGCGGCGAAACCCTCACCCTCATCCCCTGCCTCAATGACAGCAGCGAGATGATCGCCCTATTGGAAACCCTCATCAAAAAGGAATGCAATGACTGGCTAAAAGCAAATTAAAAACCCCGCGCCGCCGCAATAAATTCCGCAATTTCCGCGTCACTCGTCGCATAGCTCGTCACCAGACGCCGCAAGCGGCCCTGCCAGAGATCCCCCGGATAGACCCAGTCATAAAATTCACCCCCCGCTGCCCGCAAATGCGCTGCCAACCCATCATCCATGGCCACGAACAGCTCGTTAATATCCACATCCTGCTCTATCGTAACAGACGGCAAAGCCTTTAACCCATCGGCCAGCTTTCGTGCCTGCGCGTTGGCTACCCCCGCAAGCTCCAGCCATAGCCCATCTTGCAAAAACCCAACCCATTGCGCTGCCAAAAAGCGCGCTTTCGACCATAAATGCCCGGCGCGTTTTTGCCGCCATGCAAAATCATGGGCGAGGGTCTCGTCAAAAAACACCACCGCCTCGGCGGCCATGGCGCCGTTTTTGGTCGCCCCGAAAGACAAGACATCAATGCCGGCGCGCCATGTCATATCCGCAGGCTTGCAGCCAAGGCTCGCCACCCCATTGGAAAACCGCGCCCCGTCCATATGCACTTTCAGCCCATGGCCCCGCGCCGCCTCTGCCAAAGCGCCAATCTCGTCCACCGAATAGACCGTGCCATATTCCGTCGCCTGCGTCAGAGACAAAGCCCGTGGCTGCACATGATGAACCATGGGCGTGCCATAAACCCGCATCACTTCGCTAATGGCATCAGGGGTCACTTTGCCCCCGGCCCCCGCCATGGTCAAAAGCTTGGCCCCGCCTGTATACATTTCCGGCAGGCCCGCCTCATCCATCTGCACATGGGCGACCTCATGACACAAAACCGCCCCAAAAGGCGGCACCAGTGCCGACAATGCCAATCCATTGGCCGCCCCGCCAGTGGTGACAAAAAACACCTTCACCTTGCGCTCGAAAATCTCGTCAAACAGCGCCTCGGCCTTGGTGCTGGTTGCATCGGCCCCATAAGCCCCTTGCAAACCCTCATTAGCCGCTTCCATGGCGGCAAAAATCTTCGGATGGACCCCGGCCCAATTATCGGAGGTAAAAATCATGCCTCCAGAACTGGCCCAATCAAAGTTTTTCGTCAATAAGGGAAAAAAGGAAGTTTTATGAGCGCCCCCGATCGCGACACCATACTCGACAATGCCCTTGCCCTCTTGCAACAGGGCAAGGCAGGCCAAGCTGCAAAATTGTTGGAACCCCTGATTGAGGCCAATAGCGAGGATGCCGAAGCCCTGTCCATTTTCGGCCTCGCCCGACAAATCAGTGGTGGGGCTAGCGGCAATTCAGATGGCCTCGTCATGCTGCAAAAGGCCATATCTCTGGAACCGGACGAGCCGCGCTTCCATCTCCATTTCGGCTTTGCCCTGCAACGCATGGGCCGCATGGGCGACGCCATTGCCGCTTTTTCCCAAGCTGCCCGCCTTGAAGGCGGCTCCCCCGCCACCCTATTGCCATTGGCGCAAGCCCTGCAAGATAGCGGATATGGGGCCGAGGCTGCCGCCCTTTATGACCAGCTTCACCAGCAACACCCAGAAGGGGGCGAGTTCCTCTATCGCAAAGGCGAAGCGCTGCATTCTGTCGGCGATTTTCAAAATGCCCTGGCCGCCATCGAAGCCTATATGGAGATGCAACCCGATCGCCCGGATAAAAAAATCCTCAAAGCCGATCTGCTCATTCACCTCATGCGCTATGAGCAAGCCGGGGCCATTATAAACCCTCTCTACCGGCAAAGTCCCGACAATCCGGACATAGCCCTTGCGGCGGCCAATCTCGCCCTTTGGCAGGGACGCCTTGACGATAACCGGAGCATTCTTGAGCAAGCCTTAAAAGCAAATCCCAACCATGCCGGACTTCTAGGCGCCTATCTGCAAAACCACCAAAATGCCGATGACAGCCATATCACTATCGCCGCCCATCTCGTCCAACAAACGGCCCTTCCCCTCACCGATCGCCAAACCCTGTCCTTTGCCCTCGCCCATCTGTTCGATCACAAGGGCGATCTGGAGCGGGCATGGAAATTATTCACCCATGCCAATCAAATATCCCCGATCGGTTTTGACCTTGATGCAGAACAAACCCGATTTGACCGCGCCTTGGCACTTTATGAAAAACTCGACGCGGCAACGGGCAAAAGCGACCCGGAAGAACAGATTTATATAATCGGCCCGCCACGCTCCGGCGGCTCTTTGTTGCAATCCATTTTATGCGCCGCCGATGACACCGCCTCTTTGGGCGAGCGCGGCGCCTTGCTACCCTATTTTTTCCGGGCCATAGAGTTCGAGGCCGACAAATCCGCGCCGGAATTACAGGCGCTAATACCACAATTACAGCCAAGCGATGGCCGCGGCATGCGCCGCCTTGCCAAAACCGAAGCTTGCATTGTCGATAAAACCCCGCACCATGTTTATGTGGCCGGGCTTATTCAAAAAATTCACCCAAGCGCAAAATTCCTGCATCTGCGCCGCGATCCCCGCGAAGTAATGATGTCCATCTATTGCCATCATTTCCCCACCACTTTTTCCTATGCAACCGACTTAAACTCTATCGCCGATTATCTCGCGCTCCACGAGCAAATGATTTTGCGCTGGCAGGATGCGGGGGTAAATATCACCATCGCCCAATATGAAAATTTCCAGCAAGACCCGGAACAAGAGGGCGCAGAAATTTTCACACAGCTCGGGCGCAAATTCGATAAAAACTATCTCGCTCCGGAAAAACGGGGCACCATGGTGCGCACCTTCAGCGCCGCTAAAATCCGCGCCCCAATTCAAACCGGCGCCACCATGCGCTTTGCCAAATATAGGGATTTCATCGAGGGCGCAGACGCTTTGGAAGAAAAACTAGAGCACTTCCCGAAAAGTGGCCCTTCGACAAGCTCAGGATGAGGCCGGTTTTCGGATAAGAAATGCTCAAAAACAAAGACTTAGAGCCCGGTTTTGATTCCATCAAAACCGAAAAGGATCTAGAGCCTATTCGCGCTCCCCTCAACCCCGAAATAACCCGATAAAAAACCCCCAAAGGCAATGCACCTTTGGGGGTTGGTTTCTTGCCATGGTCCGGCTTTACATGCCGCCCAAAACGGCCAGCAATAAAAGCGCGATGATATTGGTAATCTTAATCATCGGATTGACCGCAGGGCCGGCTGTATCCTTGTAAGGGTCGCCAACCGTATCACCGGTCACAGCAGCCTTATGGGCCTCAGACCCCTTGCCGCCATGATTGCCATCTTCAATATATTTCTTGGCATTGTCCCAAGCCCCGCCACCGGCGGTCATGGAAATAGCCAGGAAAAGACCGGTGATGATAACACCCATCAACATCGCGCCGAGAGCCGAAACGGCAGCGCCCTTGTCGGCCACCCACATCACGGCAAAGAACAGGGCAACCGGCGACAGGATGGGCAGAAGCGATGGCACCATCATTTCCTTGATCGCCGCACGGGTCAGCATATCCACTGCCCGACCATAATCCGGCTTTTCCGTGCCTTGCATGATACCCGGCTTTTCCTTGAACTGGCGACGCACCTCATCGACAACCGACCCGGCAGCGCGGCCAACCGCCTGCATGGCCATAGAGCCAAACAGATAAGGCAACAGCCCCCCGATAAACAGACCCACCACCACATAGGGATTGGACAGGGCAAAGTCGAAAGAAACACCGGAGAAAAAGGATTGCCCAACCCCCGGCAAATTCGCCTCATGAATGAAGTGCTTCAAATCTTCCGTATAGGCGGCAAACAACACCAGCGCGCCGAGGCCCGCCGAACCAATGGCATAACCCTTGGTCACAGCCTTGGTGGTATTGCCAACCGCATCCAGCGCATCCGTTGTATCGCGCACCGACCCTTCAAGGCCGGACATCTCCGCAATACCACCGGCATTATCGGTCACCGGACCAAACGCATCCAGCGCCACAATCATACCGGCCAGCGCCAGCATGGTGGTCACCGCTATGGCGATACCGTAAAGCCCCGCTATCTGGAAGGTCGCAATAATACCGAAAACAATAATCAGCGCCGGCAGGGCCGTTGCTTCCATGGAAACCGCAAGCCCCTGAATAACATTGGTGCCATGACCGCTTTCCGAAGCTTTGGCAATGGACTGCACCGGACGGAAATTTGTGCCGGTATAATATTCAGTGACCCAGACAATCGCTCCGGTAACAACAAGACCGATAATCCCGCTCATCACCAATGACATGCCGGTAAAGTCGGTGCCTTCGATTGCTCCAAGGCCAAATATTTTTTGCGCCACCAGAAATAATGCACCAATGGAAAGAACACCCGTTACGATAAGCCCTTTGTAAAGCGCCCCCATAACATTGGTCGAGCCCTTGCCAAGGCGCACCGCAAAGGTGCCAAGGATTGAGGTTACGATACACGCGCCGCCAATCGCCAGCGGGAACAGCATGAAGTCCGCGGCCTGTCCGGCAAACAGGATAGCTCCCAAAATCATGGTCGCGGCAATCGAAACCACATAGGTTTCAAACAGGTCAGCGGCCATGCCCGCGCAGTCACCAACATTATCGCCAACATTGTCGGCAATGGTTGCCGGATTGCGCGGGTCATCTTCGGGGATACCCGCCTCAACCTTGCCAACCAGATCGCCGCCAACATCGGCACCCTTGGTAAAAATACCACCGCCCAAACGCGCAAAAATCGAAATCAGGGAAGCACCGAGGGAAAGCGCAATCAGGCCATTGACCATCATCCGGCTTTCCACAGGGATGTTAAAGCCGAGATGCAACACCGTAAAATATCCGGCAATTCCCAATAGGGCGAGACCGGCCACCAGCATGCCCGTCACCGCGCCGGCACGAAATGCAACCGACAGACCCTCGCCCAATCCTTTGCGGCTGGCTTCTGTGGTGCGCACATTGGCCCGAACCGAAACCAGCATGCCGATATAGCCCGCCGCACCGGATAATACCGCCCCAATGGCAAAACCAACCGGCGGCACCCAATGCCGAAACAGGGCGAACAACACCAGAAACACAACCCCGCCAACAATGGTGATGGTCATATATTGACGGTCCAGATAGGCTTTTGCGCCCTCCTGAATGGCCGCCGCGATTTCCTGCATTTTGTCATTACCGGTCGGCATCGACATGATCGATCGCACGGTGACAAAGCCATAAAGACAAGCCAATAGGCCTGCCAGAATGATTAGTCCTAAAATGAGCCCCATATTAAAATTCCTCCTCGAATTTCATCAATAAAGTCCAGGACAAGGCGAGCCTTATGATCGCCCAGCCTGAACTGGTCCCGAGGGAAACTGCCTTCACCCGCGCCCAAAATCAACAAAATTTAAGGGATAGGCCATAAAACCCGCCCATCTGGCAAAATTAGTCTGGGGCCTGCCCCTGGGTCTTGGCGTTTTCTATGCCTTCAAGGATAAGCGCTTCCGCCTTTTCCCGGGGCTCCCAGCCAAGGATTTTGACCCATTTATCCGGCTCCAAATCCTTATAATGGTCAAAGAAATGGCTGATCCGCTCAAGCAGGATAGGCTGCACATCGTCCCAGGAGCGGATATTGCCATAATATTGGGTCAGCGCCTGATGCGGCACCGCCAGCAGCTTCTCGTCAAGCCCCGCCTCATCTTCCATCATCAACACCCCTATAGGGCGCGCCCGCACCACAGCCCCCGGCACCAGTGCCCGATTGCCAATAACCATCACATCCACCGGATCCCCGTCCCCGGACAGGGTGTGCGGCAGGAAGCCATAATTACACGGATAATGCATCGCCGTATAAAGGAAGCGGTCCACAAACATCGCCCCCGACGCCTTGTCTATTTCATATTTGATCGGTTCCCCGCCCAAGGGTACTTCAATAATGACATTGACATCTTCAGGCGGGTTCACGCCGGTTGGAATTTTCGTAATATCCATGGGTTTTTCACTTCCTTGGCAAAAGGTTTGGCCGCGACAAAAGAATTTTGGGTCCCGGCCCTTGCCCTATCAGCCCCTTTTGCGGGTCGCAAGAAGAAAGAGTGAGTATAATTAACTTTAAGCCTGTCCCTTCATTCTGCCATGATTAAAGGCTATTATCCATCCGGTAATCGGGAGACCAAACCATGCGATCAATGTTTTTTCCAACTTTCCTTTTAAGCCCTTTCATCGCCTTGCTGCTCGGCGCTTCTGCTGTTGCCACGCAAGGGTCTGGCGCCAGCGTCACCCTCGTTTCCTTCACTGCTGAATGGTGCCCTAATTGCAAAATCATCGATCCCAAAATGGATACGGCCATGGAGGCTTTTTCTGATGGCTCGGTCGATCGTATCATTCTTGATATGACGGATGCCGAGCGCCGGGCCGAATCTTTTGAAAAGGTCAATGGCACCATCTTTGCCGCTGTCTATGGAGATCATTTGGGCGTAACTGGCATTGGCATTATCACGGCTGCCGATAGCGGTGAAAAAATCGGCTGTGTCACCCGCCTGCATTCTGTCGAAGAGATCATCACCGCCCTTGAGGATGCCAAGATAGCTGTCGCAAACCAGCCCCCTTATGAGCGCAGCATTGAAGGCGCTCCCTGCCCCAAAGCCAACAGTAAAGTCAGTCTTTAGAATTTTCTTTTTCGTCTTCGTCTTTAAATCGCCCCCGAATGCGGGCCTTGCGCCCTTGTTGTTCCGGCTTTTTGATATTCTTTGGCGAAATCCCTAATGCTCGCGCCCGCTGTTTAACCGCTTCAGCCCCGCGCAAGAAACGCTCCTCATCAGAAAGCTTTGGCTTTTCTTCTTCCCCCTCGGGCTTGAGCGCCAGTAAAAATCCCTTATCGCCATCGGCGCGCGCTTCAAAATTTTGCATATACCAGACAAGGCACAAGGCAAAACCCGCCATCAATATGATAAATGCAAAACCGCCCATGACTTAAAAACTTTCCGTTAACACTGCTTAAGCAGCCATGAAAGACATAATACCCTGCCGCCTCTTGGTGATGCAAGAAACGGGACAATTTCTCCCCTTCCGTTAACCATAAAGCAGCCCTCCTCTGCTTAATTAGGGTCTTGAGATAAAGGGCAATGGGCAAAATGCTGCTGGATGGTGAAAACAGTAAATTGGCAAATATTGCCCATGCGTCAAAACGCGGGGGCAGGGCCCTGTTGCTATTTGCCGCTTTCACTCTTTACGCCCTCATTGCCGCTATTTTCGGCATTCTTCTCCCGCCGCCCACAGGGCTTGTCTTTCTTGCCCCCTTTTTGCTGCTGATATTGGTCTTCGCCCCGGAATTGCCGGCCGTGCCGCGCAAAATCACTTGGGGCATATTGCTCGGCGCCATTGGGCTTATGCCCGCATGGCCGGTCTATCTGCATATCAAACTTGGCCCCTTGCCGATCATCACCCCCACAAGGCTCATGTTTTACGCGCTGATTGCCATCTGGCTTTATGAAATGGCCTGCGTGCGCCATCGCCGATGGCAATTTTACGCTGCCGTAAAAAGACTGTGGTTTTTATTTGCCCTCATTGCCGGATTATTTTTCCTGAAACTGCTCTCTATCCCCCTTGCAGAAGGCTCGGCCATTGCCGCCAAGGAAACTTTCCGCCAAAGCATTATCTGGCTGTTACCGTTTTTTGCGGTCATGACCTATATCCGCACCCGCAAACAGGCCGATCGCATCATCACTATTCTGCTTTGGTCGGCTTCGCTGGTAGCGCTCATTGCTTTGGGAGAATTTTTCACCCGTCATCTGATGGCCGAAATTTTCGCCCCCCTGATGAGCGATGTGGAATGGCTGCGTATCGTGCTCGAAGAAAAAAGCCGCGATGGCACTTTCCGCACCCAGTCGGTCCACACCCATCCGCTTTCCCTTGGCGAGCAGCTGGCCATGATGATCCCGCTGGCCATGTATAAAGTCTATCGCCCCGGCCATGGTAAAATGCGCCCGGCCTATATCGCCCTGCTGGCCATATTATTGCTGGCCGCCCTTACCGCCAATTCCCGCGGCGCCCTCATTGGCGGCGTGCTGGCCTTTTCCGCTACCGGCGCGCTGATGACATGGTTCTGGCTAAAGCGCCCGCAATCCCTCCCCTACCGCCCGCTTGTGGGCATGATGGCGGCCGGTTTAATCCTTCTTTCCCCGTTTATTCTCGCCGCAGGCTATAGGCTGACCGTTGGCGAAGAAGGCAGCAAGGCGGCCCGCTCTTCCCAAAGCCGGATAGAACAAATCGAATATGCCTGGCCCAAAGTGCTGGAGCGACCCGTGCTTGGTTACGGCACCGGGCGCTCAGCGCGTATTCTTGGCTATTATGGCGAGACCCTGACGATTGATAATTATTATATCAATCTGTGGCTGGAGCTTGGCTTTCCGGGACCGATTATTTTTCTTGGCTCGATTTTATGGCTTGGAGGTTTGGGCTTGCGCTGGGGAACAAAGCGCCCCGATGACCCCTATGCGGGGCTTTATCTGGCACTGGTCGGGGTTGCCGTCACTTTCGCCCTCACCCGCTCCATCCTGTCGATTACCACCAATATCGAACTTGTGATGATTATTTTTGCCACCATTATCGGCAGCGCCGGCACCATAAAACGCAAAACAAAACATGCCACATCCATGAAAACAGAAAACACCGCCACTATCGAACCGCCCGGATCCGCAAAAAAAACTTCGGCTTTATCGGATCATCTGGATGGCTTGCGCAGCGCTGGCGCCCCATGGCACCAAAAACCAGCATCACCCTGACTGCCAGAGCCACTTTTCTTGGCGGCCAATCCATGCTTTTCTGGTATCCATGACAGAAACAAAAATCTATAAAGACAAATGGGCGCTCATCACCGGCGCCTCGGCCGGCATTGGCAAGGAATTTGCCGAACAACTCAGCGAGATGGGGGCCAATCTCGTCCTCACCGCAAGGCGCAAAGACCGCCTGCAAGACTTGCAACAGAGCCTGCAACAAAAAGGCATTAAAGTAGAAATTTTTGCCGCCGATCTCGCCGCTCCCGAAGCTCCCGAAGCGATTATCCAATTCCTCGCCGATAAAAATATCGCCCCCGATATTCTCATCAATAATGCCGGCTTTGGCCTGCCCGGCGGCTATAGCAAAACCACATGGGAAGACCAGCAAAGCTTTATCCAGCTCATGGTCACCGCCTATGCCCATCTTGCCCATGTCCTGTTCAAGCAAATGATGGATCGCGGCTATGGCCGGATTATCAATGTCGCCTCGGTAGCGGGTCTGATGCCCGGTGGCCCCGGCCACACCCTTTACGGCCCGTCCAAAGCCTTTCTCATCAGCTTTTCAGAATCTCTGAATGCCGAAGGGCAAGACCGCAATGTCCATTGCTGCGCCCTGTGCCCCGGTTTTACATGGTCGGAATTTCACGATGTCAATGGCACCAGGGAAGCGCTTAACCAGCTTCCAAAATTCATGATGATGGAAGCCGCGCCGGTCGTTGCCGGCGGCTTGAAATCCATGGAGCGCGGCAAAGCCGTTCATGTGCCCGGCCTGGTCTATAAAACCATCACCGCGGTTTCAGGCTTTCTACCCCGTGGCCTGCAACAGAAACTTGCCAATGCCCAAATGAAAAAAGCCCGTCAGGTTTAGGGCACTTCTGCGAAAAGTGGGTCCTTCGGCAAGCTCAGGATGAGGCCGGTTTTCGGATAAGAAGTGCTCAAAAACAAAGACTTAGAGCCCGGTTTTGATTCCATCAAAACGAAAATAGGCTCTAAACCAAATCACCGGCTTTCCGACGCCCATTTGCGATGATCGCGATCAAGGCGATAGGCGGCAATCGCAGCAAAAATCACAAGATCATTGACCCCGGAAGCGGTTGGCGCAATTTGCACCGGCTTTTCAAGACCAATCAGCAAAGGTCCGATAACGGTGGCCCCGCCAATCTCCGCCAATAGCTTGGTCGACAAGGATCCCGAATGCACCCCCGGCGCAATCAACACATTGGCCGCCCCTTTCAACCGTGAAAAAGGATAAACCGTCCGTGCCTTTTCGTTCAGGGCCATGCGCGGGGTCATCTCCCCTTCATATTCAAAATCAATATCATCGCGGGCGTCCAGAATACGCACCGCCTCCGCCACCCGCCGCGAATGATCCGTATCCGGATTACCAAAATTGGAATAGGACAAAAATGCAACTTTTGGCGTCAACCCCAAAGCCCGCACCGCATGGGCCGTCTGTACCGCAATTTCCGCAAGGTCAGGCCCTTGCGGCAATTCGGCAATAATCGTATCGGCCATAAACATGGGCTGGCCCTTGGCCAAAATCGCGCTCAACCCGATCACCCGCTCGCCCTTGATCGGATCCAGCGCGAGGCGAATATTTTGCAAGGCTTCATTATAAGCCCGCGTCACCCCCGTCACCATGCCATCGGCATGGCCCATGGCCAGCATACAGGCCCCGAAAACATTGCGATCATTATTCACCAATCGTTGGCAATCGCGCTCCAAAAGCCCCCGTCTTTGATGGCGCTTATACAGAAACGCCGTATAGGCCGCATTATGCTTGGACAAACGCGCATTCCAGATTTCGATCTTGGCGTCTTTCAAGCCCAACGCCGCCATATTTTCTTTCACCAATTCTTCGCGTCCGATTAAAATCGCATGGCCAAGATTTTGCGTCTGGAATGCATGGGCGGCACGAATAACCGCCGGTTCTTCGCCTTCGGCAAAGACAATCCGGTTGGAGGTCCCGGAACGCACACTGGCATAGATCTGCTGCAAAAAGCCCGCCGAAGGATCAAGCCGGGTCGCCAGCTTTTCGCGATAGGCTTGCATATCTTCAATCGGCTTGCGGGCCACACCGGTTTTCATGGCTGCTTCCGCCACCGCCGGCGGCACACGGCTCATCAGGCGCGGGTCAAAAGGGGTTGGAATGATATAGCCCGGCCCATATTGCAAACGCCGCCCATAGGCTTGGGCCACCTCATCGGGCACATCCTCCCGTGCCAGATCGGCCAAAGCCTGCGCACAGGCGACTTTCATCTCTTCATTGATTGTCCGTGCACGGACATCCAGCGCGCCGCGAAAAATATAGGGAAAACCGAGAACATTATTGACCTGATTTGGATAGTCCGAGCGCCCGGTGGCAATGATCGCATCATCGCGCACCTCTTCGATTTCTTCCGGCGAGATTTCCGGCGTCGGATTGGCCATGGCAAATATAATCGGCTTTTTGGCCATGGATTTGATCATATCCTTGGTAAACGCCCCCGGCCCGGAAAGCCCCAATGCCACATCCGCACCTTTCATCGCTTCCGCCAGCGTGCGCTTCTTGGTATCGACCACATGGGCCGAGCGCCATTGATCAAAATCTTCGCGTCCCTGATATAAAACCCCCTTGCGATCGCAAACCAGAACATTGTCATGGGGCACCCCTGCCGCCTTGATCAGTGAAACCACCGCCAGCGCCGAGGAGCCCGCCCCGGCAACAGCCACTTTCACTTTTTTGATATTGCGCCCGGTAATGTCGAGGGCATTCAGCAATCCCGCCACGGCAATAATCGCGGTGCCATGCTGATCGTCATGGAATACAGGAATATCCATCAACGCTTTCAGGCGCTCTTCAATGACAAAACTTTCCGGCGCCTTGATATCCTCAAGATTGATCCCGCCAAAAGCAGGCGCCAGATATTTCACACAATTTATGAACGCCTCGGGGTCCTTGGTATCAACCTCGATATCAATCGAATCAATATCCGCAAAGCGCTTGAACAGCACCGCCTTGCCTTCCATCACCGGCTTGGAGGCCAGCGCCCCCAGATCGCCCATGCCCAAAATCGCGGTGCCATTGGAAATAACCGCAACCATATTGCCCTTGGAGGTATAATCATAAGCAAGGTCGGGATTGTCAGCGATGGCCTGCACCGGTATGGCCACCCCCGGCGAATAGGCAAGGGACAGATCCCGCTGGGTCGCCATCGGCTTGGTGGCGTTTATCTCCAGCTTGCCCGGCTTGGTCCCGCAATGGAAATCAAGCGCCTCTTGATCGGTAATTTTGGTTTTATCGTCTGAAAATTTCGTCGCCATGGTGGCTAATATCCTGCTTGCTTGGGGTTATCGGCTATACGCAAAAGACGGCTGGCCGGGGCCAAATGTCAACCATAGAGCGTTTCTGGAAGTGAGTAGACCCTTCCGGACAAGCTCGGGGGCGCCAAAACAAAGGCTTGCCCGCGCGATTTTGATGGCCATCCTCAAAACCGCAAACCTTGTCATTTGCACCGCCCTTCGCCATATGCGAAGAGAGCCATTCGCAACTTACAAAAACAGGCCCTTGCAAATGTTTATCCAGACCGAAGACACCCCGAACCCGCAATCCATGAAATTCCTGCCCGGTCAGGAGGTCCTTGGCGCTGGCAGGCTGGGCCTTGACTTCCCCTCCCGGGAAGCCGCCGCGCAATCCCCCCTGGCCTTGGCACTTTTTGCATTGGAGGGGGTCGAAGGCGTGTTTCTTGGCGCTGATTTCGTTACCGTAACGAAAGCCCAAACCCTTGACTGGCAGCATTTGAAGCCGTCTGTTTTGGGCACTTTGGCTGATTTTCTGAGTGCTGGCGGTCCGGTTCTCGCCGATAGCGCCGAAGCGGCCCAATCCGGCGGTTCCGCCGATGATTATGAGGGGGAGACCAAAGAGATTGTCACCATGATAATTGACCTTCTGGAAACAAGGGTGCGCCCGGCGGTGGCCCAGGATGGCGGCGACATCAAATTTGAGCGCTATGAAGAGGCCGAGGGCATTGTCTATCTGTCCATGCGCGGCGCCTGTGCCGGCTGCCCGTCT
>JALSJA010000168.1 GCA_026989615.1 Parvularculaceae bacterium
CATCAGGAATATCCCGTCATCAAAGCCCTGTTTAATCCATGCTTTGTGGCCGTCCATAAACTGTCCGGCATTGGCTTTATTGGCGGCGAACTTTAGCAGAATGATGAACATGGGGGGCTCCGTTGCTGGTTCGGATCGATATGTAAGTTTTTATTCTCTGTTGTCATACTTCGAGGTTCACTTCCCTCGCGCCTCAGGATGAGCTTGGATTCCTTTGGCTACTCGCTATTCGCTACTTGCTACTCGCTCCCAATCATTTCCCTTTGAAATTGGCCTCGCGTTTTTGCAGGAAGGCCATCACCCCTTCGCGGAAATCTTCGGACCGCGAGGCGAGGGACTGGTAGCGGGATTCCAGAGCCAGCTGGGTTTCCAGCGTATTACCAAAACTTTCCCGCAGCATGGCTTTGATCGAGCCGTGAACCTGCGTTGGTCCTTTGGCAAGACGCAGACCCAGAGCGCGGGCCTCTTCCTCAAAACTGTCATCGGGCAGTACTGCCCAGATGAGGCCGAGGCGTTCGGCTTCTTCGGCGCTTAGCTTGTCGGCCAGCATCATCAGCCCCATGGCTTTGGCCAGCCCTATTTGGCGTGGCAGGAACCATGTGCCACCGGCATCGGGGACAACGCCGATACGGGCGAAAGCCTGCAGGAAATAGGCCTTGTCGGATGCCACCACAATATCACAGGCGAGGGCAAAATTCGCCCCGGCCCCGGCGGCTATGCCATTGACCGCGCACAGGACCGGTTTTTCCAACCGCGCTATCGCCAGTACCAGCGGATCATAAAGCTGGCGCAAATTATCAGACATATCATAGGGACCACCGCCCGCACTGGCCGAGGCTTCGGTCAGGTCGGCGCCGGCGCAAAAGCCGCGCCCGGTTCCGGTCAGCATCACTGCCCGCACATCTTCGTCTTTGGCGGCCCGTTCAAAGGCCTCATTGGTGGCTTCCAGCAAGGCCCGGTTGAGACTGTTCAGGCTGTCGGGCCGGTTAAGGCGAATGGTTAAAAGGCCGTCGGTCAGCTCGGTGAGAATCGGGGTTTCGGTCATGATCATTCCTGTGGTTTCTCCTGTGCCAAGAATGGCGGTGTTAGCAATATCTCGCAAGGGGGCTGGGCAGCGCTTTGTTCTGAAAGATTTGACTTAAGTCATGGAATTTAGACGCATTTACCGCTTATAGATGCGCTCATGCAGGAAAAATGGCATAAATATCTGACCCGCTCGGCCCCGCGCTATACCAGCTACCCTTCGGCGCTGCATTTCAATACAGCTGTCGGCCCGAAGGAATATCGCGCGGCGCTTGAGAATATCGGACTTTATGAGCCGATCTCCATCTATATCCATATTCCCTTTTGTACACAGCTTTGCTGGTATTGCGGCTGCAATATGCGGGTGGAAAATGACCCGGAGCGGGCGCGGCCCTATCTTCAGGCGGTAATTGCCGAGATCAAGCAGGTTGGCGAGATTTTGCGGGGGCGCGGAGTGGTCAGCCAAATCCATTTTGGCGGCGGCACACCCAATTATTTTGCCCCCAAAGATTTGCGAAATATTCTGGATCAGGTCGAACAATCGATAGGCTTTACCGATAAAAGTCCGGTCTGTATGGAACTCGACCCGCGCCTTTGCACATCAGAAGGCATTCATGAACTTGCAGCCATTGGCATTACCCGCATGAGCCTCGGGGTGCAGGATTTTGATCCCAAAGTGCAGGAGGCTATCAATCGGGTGCAATCTTTTGAGATGGTTGAAGCTTGCGTCTCGGCCATGCGTGAAGCTGGGGTCGAGGATGTCAGCTTTGATTTGCTCTATGGCTTGCCTTTGCAAAACGCCGACAGCTTTGTTGACAGCCTGCGCAAGACCATCTCCCTGTCGCCAGAACGGATATCCTTGTTTGGTTATGCCCATTTGCCGCAGAAAATTCTCCACCAAAGGCTGATACGGGATGACGATTTACCCTCGCCTGTCGCGCGTGCGGATTTGGCGGTTTTGGCCGATAAGGCCTTTTTGGCCGCAGGCTATCAGTGTATTGGCTTTGACCATTTTGCCAAACCGGAAACGGCGATTGCCCGAGCGGCTCAGGAAGGACGATTGGCACGTAACTTTCAGGGTTTTACCGAAGACAAGGCAAAAAATGTTATCGGTTTCGGCCCTAGCGCCATTAGCCAGATTCACGGATTGCTGGCGCAAAATGCCAAATATATCAGTGATTATCAGCAGGCTATTGGCGAGGGGCAATTGGCGACGCAAAAAGGTGTTGAGGCCAGTTCTGTGGAGCAGCGTCTGGGAGACTGGATAGATGGGCTATTATGTCGCCAGCAGGCTGATTTAAGTGATTGGCATGAGATAGCCGCGCCGGACGATAGTGAGTGGCAGGGCTTGTGCGCGCAATTGCGGCGATTTGAGGCGGATGATTTGATAGTGCTGGCAGCAGGACAGATTACCATCAGGCCGGAAGCTCGGGCCTTTTCCCGTTTGATAGCGGCGGTCTTTGATCCGTCATTTGCAAAGCAGCGAAAAGAGCGCTCCGCCAAGGCATTTTCGCGCGCCATTTAGAGCCTTTTCGGTTTTGATGGAATCAAAACCGGGCTCTAAGTCTTTGTTTTTGAGCACTTCTTATCCGAAAACCGGCCTCATCCTGAGCTTGTCGAAGGGCCCACTTTTCGCAGAAACGCTCTAGGGTTTGTTGA
>JALSJA010000169.1 GCA_026989615.1 Parvularculaceae bacterium
TATGGGGCCCTTGGCGCTGATTATGAGGGCTGGCAAGGTTTTTCCGGCAACAACCGATCTCCACACCCAGTATTTCCGCCCCTGCAGGCCCGGGCGCTTTGAATGTCTGGCCCGCATCACCGCTATGGGAAAAACCATTTGCACCACATCGGCAGAGCTATACAATGTCAAAAGGGATGGGGCCCGAGGCAAGCTGGTGGCCGCAGCCATCCAGACCGCAGCCTTGGTGCCATTTGCCAGATAAGCAGGGGTCAAAGGCTGGGGCCAAAAGTCGGGATCGGGGAGCCATTTTGGCGTAAGGTGGTGTTTTCATGGGGAATAATTGGAAAAATCTGAAAGACAATCCCATGTATAACCCGGATCTTGATCCGGGCAATCCCAAGGTCATGCTGAGCAATTTTTTCTCGACCATGCTGGCCTTGTTTGTGTTTACGGGGGCTGTTGCACTGGCGGGCTATTTCTTCTTTCCTGAATATGTCCCTGACCGGATCGAGAAATATCTATGGGTGCCGCCGCTGGTTTTTGGCATTCTCGGCCTGCCGGCAACCAATTTCGGGCTTTTGAGCCTGATCTCCCCGCCCATGAAAATGGGCCCTGATGACAGACGCAAGGATTAGCACTTGTGAGCAATCGTCGCATCGCCCAAATTTCTATCCTGCTTGGCATAACCTCTATGGCCCTTGGGGGCTATGTGCAGTTTTTTACCCCGGCGGGCGTTTTTGGCGGATTTGTTCCCGTCGCCACAGGTGCGGTTGCCATATGTGGCGGGCTTTTATTATGGAACAAATAATGCGCAAAATCCCCTGTTTCCTGCTGGATATTTCAGGCTAATCAGGTAAATAGCTAGAGCACTTCCCGAAAAGTGGAAACCGGTTTTCGGATAAGAAGTGCGATAAAACAAAGAATTAGAGCATTTCTCTGAATTCCGGTAAAAGATGAAATGCTCTAGGCAGGATGTTCAGGAAATGGATTCGCCCATGTTGCAGGATAAAGACCGCATTTTCACCAATCTCTATGGCTTGCATGATTACCGTCTCGAGGCGGCCAAGCAGCGCGGGGCGTGGAATGCCACCAAAGAAATGCTGGAGATGGGGCGTGATTGGATCATTGAACAGACCAAGGCGTCCGGCTTGCGCGGGCGCGGGGGGGCTGGTTTTCCGACCGGCCTGAAATGGTCGTTCATGCCCAAAGAGGTCAAGGATCGTCCCCATTATCTCATCGTCAATGCCGATGAATCCGAGCCGGGCACCTGTAAAGACCGCGAGATTATGCGCCATGATCCGCATTTGCTGATTGAGGGTTGTCTGGTGGCCTCTTTCGCCATGCAGGCCCATGCTTGCTATATCTATATTCGCGGCGAATATATTTTCGAGCGCGAGCAATTGCAGCGCGCCATTGACGAAGCCTATGCGGCCAAGCTGATCGGCAAGGACAATATTCATGGCTGGCCGTTTGACCTTTATATCCATCATGGCGCCGGAGCCTATATTTGCGGCGAGGAAACCGCCTTGCTGGAGAGCCTTGAGGGCAAAAAAGGCCAGCCGCGCTTGAAGCCGCCATTTCCCGCCGGGGCCGGTCTTTATGGCTGTCCGTCAACAGTCAACAATGTTGAATCCATTGCCGTTGTGCCGACCATATTGCGCCGTGGGGCTGATTGGTTTCGGGGCTTTGGCCGCGAGAATAATGCTGGCACCAAGATCTTTTGTATTTCCGGCCATGTTAACAATCCATGTAATGTGGAAGAGGAAATGTCTATTCCTTTGAAGGACTTGCTGGAAAAACATGCCGGGGGTGTTACGGGCGGCTGGGATAATTTGAAAGCGGTTATTCCCGGCGGTTCGTCGGTGCGGCTATTGCCCAAACATATTTGCGATGATGTGTTGATGGATTTCGATGCCCTGATGGAGCATAAATCAGGTCTCGGCACCGCGGCGGTGATTGTGATGGATAAATCCACCGATATTGTGCAGGCAATTGCACGCATATCCTATTTTTACAAGCATGAATCCTGCGGCCAATGCACGCCCTGTCGCGAGGGCACGGGCTGGATGTGGCGGGTGCTTGAGCGCATGGCCAAGGGCGACAGTTCCACAGAAGAAATTGACAAGCTATTGGATGTGGCCGGGCAGATCGAAGGCCATACGATTTGCGCTTTGGGGGATGCGGCTGCGTGGCCGGTGCAAGGCCTGATCCAGCATTTCCGCGGCGAGATAGAAGAGCGCATTAATCTCTATCGGGCCAACAAGGCGCATGTTCCGGTCATGGCGGCGGAATAGACGGTCTTCTCGCCTGGCAGGCAGACAAATTGATTCATACCATTTCCATCCTGTTCATATTGCCTGATCCTAGAGCACTTCTGCGAAAAGTGGGTCCTTCGACAAGCTCAGGATGAGGCCGGTTTTCCGATAAGAAGTGCTCAAAAACAAAAACTTGGAGCCCGGTTTTGATTCCATCAAAACAAAAATAGGCTCTAGCATGGGACGGGCGGCGGCCCTTTCTTGCGCGACGGGCTATTTATCTGCAAAACCCGCCAATATCCTACTGGAAACCCGCGAAGTTACGGGCTAAACAGGCCCGAAGACAGGCTTAACAAACAGCAGGAATGGACATGGCGGATAAACGCACCATCAAGGTCAATGGCAAAGAGATTGATGTCGAACCGGGG
>JALSJA010000170.1 GCA_026989615.1 Parvularculaceae bacterium
ATCCCCCGCGCTGGCTCCCGCTATCAGGAGGGCGCAGGGTGGCTTTCCAAAATCCCGAAAAAAGAACAGGCTTTACGCCGATGCTTCTTCCGCCGGTTTTTCACTTGCCGCTTCTGGCGCAGCATCACTCGAAGCGCTTTCGCTGGCCACCTCTTCAATGGCCAATTCAACCGGCGCTTCTTCCATCTCTCCAAGATCGACCCCAAGGGCTGCCTGACTTGCAGAAATGCCGTCAATCACTGTGTCCGCCACAAGATTGGCATAAAGCGCAATCGCCCGCGAGGCATCGTCATTGCCCGGAATGACAAAATCAATACCATCAGGATCGCAATTTGTGTCGACAACACCAACAACAGGAATGCCAAGATTTTTAGCTTCCTGAATGGCAATCGCTTCTTTTTTCACATCAATGACGAAAAGAATATCCGGCAAACCGCCCATATCGCGAATACCCCCAAGGGAGGCATCAAGCTTGGCATGCTCACGGGCAAGTTGAAGCTGCTCTTTCTTGGTCAGGCCGATCGAACCGGCTTCGGTAATCTCTTCAATTTCGCGCAGGCGTTTGATCGAATTGGAAATCGTCTGCCAATTGGTCAGCGTGCCGCCGAGCCAGCGGGAATTCATGTAATATTGGGCACAATTTTTGGCCGCTTCAGCGATTGGCGCTTGCGCCTGACGCTTGGTGCCAACAAATAGAACCCGGCCGCCACCAGCGACAACATCGCGGATTTTAACCAATGCCTGATGCAACATCGGCACGGTTTTCGACAGATCAATAATGTGAACTTTGTTGCGGGAGCCGAAAATATATTTTTTCATTTTCGGGTTCCAGCGCTGTGTCTGGTGACCAAAGTGAACGCCTGCTTCCAGCAATTGGCGCATAGAAAATTCTGGCAGAGCCATCTCGCAAATACTCCTCGGTTTTTCCTCCATGGGGGCCGGACCCTGTTAAAGACCCTTGGAACCAGCCACCATGGCCAGCACCGGGAAAAACGCCCCATGTGTGTGATGAGGGTCAGATATGGCAAAAGCACAAGCAATTCAAGTGTTTTTTAGGAAAAGCGGGCACCTGAACAGCCCATGGGGGCTGGATAGGCCCTAGCCGCGGTTCCCCATAGGCTGCCGCCCTATCGCAGGGGCGTCACGCACCATAGGGTAAGCCCCTATTCCTTCACATCTTTCAACTCGACATCGAAAATCAGCACTTCATTGGGGCCAATCTCGCCGCTTGGGGTGCCTTGCGGGCCATAGGCCAGATCTGGCGGAATGAAAAACCGGAAGCTGTCGCCCTCTTCCATTAATTGCAGGCCCTCGGTCCAGCCGGGAATGACGCGGCTCACCCCGAAAGTCGCGGTCTGACCACGCGAATAGGATGAATCAAACTCGGTGCCATCGGTCAATGTCCCGCGATAATCAACTTCGACACGATCATTAACCGTCGGCTTGGCTCCTCCCTCGCCTTTTTTGATTATCTGATATTGCAATCCGGACGCGGTCACCTTCACCCCGTCTTTTTGGGCATTTTCAGCGAGCCAGGCCTTGGACATGGCAAGATTGCGCTCGGGGTTTACCACTTTCAAAAGCTCCACATCGAAAACAAGGGTTTCATTGGGACCAATCGGCCCCCCCGGTGTACCGGTAGTGCCATAGGCCAGCTCGGAAGGGATGGTCAGCTCTGCCTTGGCACATTCGTCCATTTCCTGCAGGCCCAAGGTCCATCCTTCAATCACCCGGTTAAGCGGAAAAGTAATCGGCTCATTACGGGCATAGGACGAATCAAAAACAGTACCATCGGTCAACCGCCCCTCATAATGCACCTTGACCAGATCCGTCACCGAAGGCTTGATCCCCTTGCCTTCGCGCAACACCTTAATCACCAAGCCGTTTTCCAACTCGATCACCCGCGGGGTCTCATTGATCCCCTCTTGCGGATCACACACCACCATAGGCGCAGGCTGATAGGCCTCTACCTGTGAAGCATTTTGCGCCAGCGCTGTATCCGCCTTTGGCGCCTCTTTGTCCTTCTTGCCACAGGCGCCAAGCGCAAGCACCGCTATTGCTGCGGTTCCAAGGGCCAGAATATTCCTGACATGCCTGTTCATATGCCATCAACTCCTCAAGCTTTGCTTGCTTCTCATCTACCTTATATTCGGAAACGCTCTAGCGCGTTTCGGCAAAGCTGTAACCTGACAATCCTGTAGGGATAATTCCCGTTCAATCTGCCACCCTTTCTCGCGGTGATTCTCCCCTCGCACAAAAACCCTATCCTTGCGAATCTGGCATTGCAGGAAGTCAAGCCTTCAACCCGCCCATTTGGGGAAAATTTTTTTCGCTTTAAAGCTGTTTCAATCGGCCCCGAAACAATCGCGCCACCGCTATAAAAACACGCCGCGCCATTAACCCTTGAGCGCACATATTGCGCCCCGTTAAGGGCTTGTTAACGAAAAACTTCTTTTTCGCGAATAACTTCATATTGACGTTTGCACCCCCTTGGATAACTATATGTTGTGTCAGCGGGGTGCTGACGCCACCATTGAAGACCATCAGGGACAATTGCGGGAACCGCCAAAAGCGTGCCCCCAAATGCCGGGATTGCAAGAGATCCTGCGCGCTGTTTGTGCGTCCGAAATCATCGGTTTTCAAGGTCATCCGGTCA
>JALSJA010000171.1 GCA_026989615.1 Parvularculaceae bacterium
GGTCAAAGATTTGCGCACCAATGTTGAAAACCCCAATGCCATGGCGGTGCTCGATGGCGATATTGATGCCTTTATGGCCGCTGCTTTGGCGCAAAGGGTGGGCGGGGATTAAAAAAGCCCCTCCAAGCGGAGAGGCTTTTTTTGATCATTATATTGAACGTATTTAGAGCACTTCCCGAAAAGTGGGAACCGGTTTTCGGATAAGAAGTGCTCAAAAACAAAGGCTTAGAGCCCGGTTTTGATTCCATCAAAACGAAAAAAGGCTCTAGCGCAGTTCGGCTTTGCCGATGCGGGACAAAAATGCGCCGCTCTTTTCGCTATCTTTGCCGTCTTTGCCATCCTTATTAGCGGCTTCTTCGGCTGGTGCTTCGGCCGGAGTTTCGGCGCTGGCAGATTTTTCCGGCGCTGATGTCACGACACGCGGGGCCGGGTTAGGCTTTTTTACCCGCCCCGATTCGGCCAGTGGATCATCGCTATGGCGGCAATTACCGTCAAAACGGGCGCCAGTTTCAATGGAAAGTGCCTTGTGCAAAATATCGCCTTTGACATTGGCAGAGGCGGCCAGTTCGACCTGACGGGCACGAATGGAACCTTCAACAGTGCCGGAGATTTTGACCCGCTCGGAGACAACTTCGCCTTTTACCGTTGCGTGCTCGCCAATAACGAGGCCCTTGGCGCGAATATCGCCTTCCAAACTGCCGTCGAACTGGATTTCGCTTTCCGCCACCACAGAGCCGGTAATGACCACATCAGCGCTAATCAGCGATGGCATGCCCGGTGTCGGTTTGGGCGAAGAAGGTTTCTTCGCATTCATGCTGGCGCGTGAATTATTTGGTTTTTTGCTCGGCGTATCGCCAATTTCAACCAGTTCTGCGGACATCCCCGACTTGTCCTTGTTCTTCTTAGCTTTCGAAAACATATCTGCCTGCCTTAATAAAACGTTCCGGGTCAACCGGCTTCCCACGATAGTGAACTTCATAATGGAGGTGGGCGCCTGTTGAGCGCCCGGTATTTCCCAGCTTGCCGACCTCCTGATGCAAGCTTACCTTTTGCCCCGATTTTACTGATATTGAGTTTAAATGCGCGAAACGAGTCATTAACCCATTGCCATGGTCAATCTCGACGGTACGCCCAAAGCCATTGCGCCAACCGGCGAATTTAACGCGTCCCGGTGCCGGTGCCAAAATCCGCGAACGCCAGGGAGCGCCGAAATCCAGACCATAATGCATGGCGCGGGTGCGTTTCTTGATGGGATCCCAGCGGGGACCATAGCGGCTGGATTGGCGATATCGCACATCGACCGGCGTTGCCAGCGGAATGGTCAGCAATACATGGGAGAGAACATTCAACTCGTCCAATTGCGCTTCAATGCGTTGCACGGATTGATAATAGACTGATTGTGCGGCGTTACCCAATTCATCTTCAATCGGATAAAGGGGGCCCCCAACGCCGGAAAATTCGTCTTCGGCAGTTTCCATAGCAGCCAGCGCGACCCGTTCGCGGGTTACCAGCGGGTCCATATCAATGCCGGTGGCCGCAAGGATGGCTTTTAATTCTGCCGTCTGTTTGCGAATTTCCTTTTCAATGGTTGCCAGCAGCAAGACCTGCTCGGCGCCATAGGCCGCCGCGGAGCGGCGCATTTCATTCAACACCGGATCATCAATATCGAAGGCCAGACGGCTGGAGAAAACTTCGCCAAGGGCCGCTTCTTCCAGTTTGGAAATGCGGGACTGGCGCGGTGTCGGCTCGCGGCCTGTGGGATCAACCATCAGGCGATTACCGTTTTTGATTTTGACGCCTTCCGGTCCACCAGAGCGTGCCAGAGAAACGGCCAATTGCTCAAGGGCAATATCACCGGTGATTTTGTTTTCGGTGATAGCGCGAATGGCTTCATGGCGATTTTGCAGCTGCGCAAGACCGGCATCGAACTCTTGTGTATATAGGACATTGAGCGCAGCGATTTCATCCAGAGCCGCTTCTGTCTCGGCCAGACGGCGGCGGGCGGCATCTTCGACTATGCGGCGCTCGCGCTGTTCGCCAACAATGATTTGTTCTTTAAAGACAACATTGACCGAGGAATAGGCAACCCACACGGCCGCCCCGAATATAATCGTGGCCAGCGCAATTTGCGTTTGCGGGGTGAGGCGGATGAAGCGAACCACACCATCACTACGGTGATAGATTTGCCGCTCGCGGAAGAACCTTCTTACACTACGCCAGAACCGATTGGACTCACGCCCCATGGCAACTCAGCCCCTTTAAAACATAGGGTGTCCTCATCTTCCCCCGCACGAAATGATGACACCGCTCTAAACCAACCCCTGCCACGCATTGCAGCCCATTTAGGGGAAAATCGCAACAGGATTTATACATTATAACGCTTCTTTTTTTAACGCATCATGAACCAAGAAATGCAGATATTAGGTAAATTGAGCATAATTCGGCGAATCCTCAAGGTGGAAATGGCCAAAAATGGCTTAAATACTGGGTTTGAGGCCATGTCGGGGGGTGCTGCGACGGGGCTTTATCCGCACGGTCAGGGGCAGAGATTTTCATAAAATTCCCGGCCAAAGCCTGCCTTGAAGCGGGCATCATGGTTAAAGGGGGGCTTTAACCCGCCGGGAAAGCGGTTCATC
>JALSJA010000172.1 GCA_026989615.1 Parvularculaceae bacterium
CCGCAGCAGACGCATAAAGCACCGTGGTCCGCCCTTCCTCGCCCCAACCACGGGCCTTGCGCATCGCCTGTCCGGCGGCAATGGTTGTCGGGTCTTGCAGCTTGTCAAAGGCAGGGTTCCCCGTGACAAAAACATCTTTGGCAGGGCGGCCTTTTGATATCAGCATATTCCGGACTTCGGCATTAACCACACAAACCTCGGTTGCATAATCGGCGCTCTTTAGCCACGCTTGCTCGTGTAAGGCAAAAAGATCAACCATACACAGCGATGGTATGTTCAGCATGCCAGCCGCCCTTATGGCCGCCTTTTCCGAACGGGGCGAGCTTGTGGTGACCACCGTTTTTGGCTGCAATTCAGCCAGCAGTGCTTTCATTGTATGGATCGGATAAAACTGAAACCGCCCCCTGTTTTTATACAGCCTCTCTGCTTCTTCTGCCCCGTGCTCTTGCACCATATCCCAATAATTAAACCCGAGATAGGCCACGGTTTCTGCAAAAGGCACCGGCCCGTCCTTCGGGAAGCCCTCAGAAAGCCTGAGGCCATGAGACTGGATTTCCGGCGAATCCGCGCGTGGCAAACTGGCATAGCTAAACCACGGCAGGCCGCTCTCTCGCACCGGCCCAATGGCCGTGGTAAGGGCAAAAATAGCAACGCTGTGCCCGCATTTCTGCAAGGCTTTGGCCACCGGCAGCACCATGCGCACATGCCCCCCGCCGTAGGCCACAAACAGGATATCAACCGAATTGGGGGCGGGCCGTAAGGGCAGGGATGTTTCAGGCATGCTCAATCGGCTTTCGAATGCGGGCTAAGGGTGCTTATATGGCTAATTTTACGCGCCGGTTGGCCGACATAGGTGCCTGTTTCCGTGATGTTGGCGGTCACTACACTTCCGGCCCCGATGGTAACATTATCGGTGATGGAAAGGCCCTGCAATATGGTGGCATTTGCCCCGAGCCAGACCTCGTTACCTAAAGTGCAATCGCCCAAAACAACAGCTCCGGGCGCTAGGTGGCAATAATCGCCAATCACGCAATCATGCTCCACAATCGCGCCAGAATTCAGGATCACCCCCGCCCCGATTTGCGCACCGGGATTTACGACAACCGCTGATAATGCCATCGAGCCTGCCCCGGGGGGCTTGGCGTAATAGGTGTCAGGGTTTGCGATCAGCGTTGCAAAGGGAAGGCCGAGCCGGGCCGCGTGCTGCATACAGGCCTTGCGGGCCACGGTGTTGCCGATGGTCGTAATAATGGCATGGTCAACTATGTCTTCAAGCTTGGAAAACCGGATGGAAAGCGCGCCCACAGGGGTACCAAGCGGGCGCTGCTGGTCGCCAAAGCACAGCTCTGCGCGGGGCCAAATTTTATGCGCAATTGCGGCGACAACGCGCCCATGCCCTCCCGCGCCAAACAGGCAAACGTTTGTTGGCTCATTTAACATGGGGCAATTCCAGCATTGTATTTTTAAGCGCTGCTTTTGTTAGAGAGCGGCCCAAAAACAGCTCTATCTGGTTTGCAGGTATGCCTGTTCCCGGGCGTTTTGCGGTGAGGTCTGCTTCGGTTAAAATATGCCCGACGGGTAGATCATGCCGAAAAACGAGGCTTTTTCGGGCAACCGTGCGGATGTTTTGTTCAGACGGCAGGCAGCGCTTCACGCCATCGCCAAGGCCCGCTTCAATTTGCCGTAAAACCCGCACCATGTTTTCAAAATCCTGCGGCTCGATCGAGGCCATATGATCAGGCCCTTGCAGGCTCCGGTCCAACGTGAAGTGCTTTTCAAGCACGGCCATACCCAAAGCGCGGGCGGCCAAGGCGGCATAAGGCCCCTCGGTATGATCAGAAAACCCGACAGGCCTGCCAAACATTGCCGACATTGCCGGCAGCACCCGCAAGTTTTGCTCCTCAATGGCCGCAGGGTAATTGGACACACATTGCAGGATAACGATATCTTCAGTGCCGTGCCCGGTCAGCACATCAATGGCGGCGGAAATTTCGGTGATTGACCCCATGCCGGTGGACAGGAGTATCGGCAAACGGCTTTTGGCCGCCTCTTTCAGCAACAGGGTGTTGGTCAATTCACCGGATGGCCATTTTAAGCATACAGGCGACAGGTTAATGACCTCGGCGAGGCTTTCAGACTCAAAGGCTGTCGAGATGAAATCTATGCCGGCCTCTTTGCAATGCTTGGCCAAAGCGGCAAAAACCTCAGGCGGCAGCTCTAGCCTGCGCAGCATTTCGTCTTGGCTGCCGCTGCCGGTTTTATCCGCTTGATAGGTTGCTTTTTCTGTATTGGACAGGATAAGCGCATCGGTCCGAAAGGTTTGAAACTTCACGGCATCGGCGCCGGCAGCTTTGGCCGCATCAATCATTTTGTGGGCAAGGTCAGCGTCGCCGTTATGGTTCACCCCTATTTCAGCGATGACATAGCAGGGGTCATGCGCTGAAATCTTTCGCTCGCCCAATGAAATTGAAAATGCCATTTCTATCTACCGCTCTTGCTTTGAGATTAACTGAACCACGTCATTAATCCGGTTCACTAAATGCTTTCGATTATCTTTCAGTTCCGAAGCCGACGCTTTTGAAAAAGTATCATAGATTTTGTTCAACTTAGCTATTTC
>JALSJA010000173.1 GCA_026989615.1 Parvularculaceae bacterium
AGAACAATTGCACTTGTCTTGAGAACTTCAAACTATCAGGCCCCGGCACTCCCGCGGGCCTGTTTTTTTGGTGATGGATTGTATTAGGCATCCGCGCCGGCAATGCGGGCCGGTTCGTCAAGCAGCAGGCGCTGGGCGATATAACGCGGATTGGCATCAATCAGGCCATCAGCAATAAATGGCGCCTCGGAGAAATGGGCGAGGGCGAGATTGCCCTCAAAGGCGGCGGATAATGCAGCACCTACGCGACGCGATGCGTCGAATTTGGTAATCATGCAACGGCGCACGCCGATATCGCGAAAGGCGCGGGCCCAGTCAATATGCTCGTCGGGGTCACCACTGGCGGGCAGCACAAATACCGCTTCACCACCAAGAGACTCGCGAAAAGTGCGAATGGCGGCAATGTCGGCCGGCGCAAATGGACTGACGCCCGGCGTATCCAGAATGATAATTTCCGGAGGGCGCTCTTCGCGCATGATGCGTTCCACATCCTGCGGGTCTTCCACCGGCCAGAACCGTGTATCAAGAGCGTCTGCATAGGTGCGCATCTGGTCCATGGCACCAGCACGACCAAGATCGGCGCTCATAAAGGCAACCTTCTTTTCCTGTCCGGCAGCTTTGGCGGCCAGCTTGGCGGCGCAGGAGGTTTTTCCGGCACCGGTCTGTCCGACCAGCATGATCGGTTGATCCGGTGACAGGGTGATGGGAGAAAAGCTCAGCACCCGTCCCATGGCAAAGGCGAGACGCCCGGTTTCTGAAGTGACATCGGCATTATGGGCCTCAATCGCCAGCGCTTTTACCAGCGCCGGGATAATACCATGGCGCCCCAGCCTTTGGGCATAATCGCGATAAATCGGATCATTGCTGTAATTATCACGGTTCAGTTTTTGGGAAAAATCGCCTTTCAAATGATTGAGCGCCATTTCGGTTGCGGATTTTTCGATCTTGCCATGGAGGCCAGCGCCTTCGCGATGGCTTTTGTCGATAGCCATTGGCACTTTGTTTTTCTGTCGCGCTGCCATGCCTCTGGAGCTTAAAGAGGATTTGCCGCCAAGGCGCGAACCGAGGGAAGCGCCGCCTTCGCCCTCAAACAGGGGCTGGCCTTTTTTGATGGCACGCAGCTCAACGGTGCCATCGGGGCGTTTGCGGGTCGCCAGAATGACCGCGCCGGGACCCAGAGCATCGCGCATGGATTGCTTGGCCTCGGCAATAGAACTAGCAGTGAAGGTCTGGAAACTCATGGGCAAGCTTACTTGTTTTTCGAAATACAGAACACAGATGACAAGTCTAGCGCCGAAACCGCCTAAAACAAAGGGTTTTGATGTGGACTTGGATGAGGGTGCTTTAGCAGCCCAGAAGGCCAAATTCAAATCATGCCTGAGCTAGAAAATCCCCGCCCGAACCAGTCGAGACGGGGATTTCCCGTGACGGATAACCTTCTTCACGCAATTCTAAAAATCAGCGATATTGCTGAACCCGTGTCGCCCGCAGACCGGGCAGGCCATGGCGGTCAATGGCGCGCTCCCAGGCCTCATATTCTTCATCGGTCAGGGAGTAACGCTCGCAAGCCTGTTCCAGACTTAACAGCCCGCCGCGGACTGCGGCAACGACTTCGGCCTTGCGGCGAATAACCCATCTTTTTGTGCTTGCCGGTGGCAGATCCGCAATGGTTAGCGCGGTGCCATCTGGTCCGATTACATACGGCTCTCTTGAAGCCGCCCCCATTGAATTATTCATCACCATACTCGACATTGATTTCTCCAAACTTTACGCAACACGCTCGAGATTTGTTGTTGTTATGGGGAAGACCATAGGGACGGGCTTTTAAAAAACGCCTAAACACCATGGTAAACGAAAGTCTAACCCATTGAATAAACTTGGATATTTAGCGTGCCACCCGTGCCAGTTGTGCGTATTCGAAACGCTTTAGGGGTAAGGCTGTCTTGAATGGGCAAATCTCGCTTCGATTTTGCCGGTGAGTGTTTCATGGGGGCACAGAAATTTTCTGGTTCGGGGGCAAAAAAAATCGAAATTTTTTGAAATTTCTTCGATTTACCGGTGAGAAAGGCGTTTTGGCGGATTTGAAATGCTGATTGGGCGGTCTGGCTGCCCTTTATCAGGGGCAATATCGGCTTTACACCAGCCTTGAACCTGCTTGACCGGAGCTCGTCCAAAAGGCAGATTGCCCGATGGTCAGATGGTCGGACGATCGCGCTTTTTCGCAAGGGAAGGTGAGGAAAGTCCGGGCTCCATGGAAACAGGACGCCGGGTAACGCCCGGCCGGAGTGATCCGAGGGAAAGCGCCACAGAAAATATACCGCTCTTGCAAGAGAGTAAGGGTGAAAAGGTGCGGTAAGAGCGCACCGCTTGGGCAGTAATGCCGAAGGCATGGCAAGCCCCGTCCGGAGCAAGACCAAATAGGGATGGCATATGGCCGGTTTTCAGGTCCGTCATCCGGGTTGGTTGCATGAGCCACGCGCGCAAGCGCTGGCCTAGATGAATGATCGTCCCTCTTTTGAGGACAGAACCCGGCTTACAGACCATCTGGCCATTTTTTGCCTCGCGGGGCTGTTCCGCGCTGATGCGCGGGCCCCTCCGGCG
>JALSJA010000174.1 GCA_026989615.1 Parvularculaceae bacterium
GCCCTGCAAAAACGCGGCGGTAAACGCGGCATGGCATCCCTTTGCATTGGCGGCGGCGAAGCCACCGCTGTTGCGATTGAATTGATGTAAGCACTTGCGCCCCCTCTTCTGCCAAAGCGCAATATGGGGGGGCGTTCAAACTTATGGCTTTATAAAGAACGAAGGACCACCCCCATGAAAACCCTCGGACATTTTATCAATGGCAAACCGGTTGCAGGCCAATCAGGCCGCCTGCATGATATCTACAATCCCACTTTGGGCGAAGTGCAGGCGCAGGTGAGTCTCGCGGCAACATCCGAGGTCGAAACTGCCATTAGCGCCGCCGAAAAAGCCTTTCCCATCTGGTCGCAAATGAACCCGCAACGGCGCGCCCGCGTGCTGTTCAATTTCAAATCTCTGGTTGAAAAGGATATGGAAAATCTCGCCAAAATGCTCTCTTCCGAGCATGGCAAAACCCTGCCTGACGCCAGAGGCGATGTGCAGCGCGGCCTTGAGGTCGTGGAATTTGCCTGCGGTATTCCGCATCTGCAAAAGGGTGAATATACCGAAGGGGCCGGGCCCGGCATTGATGTCTACTCCATGCGCCAGCCTTTGGGTGTTGTTGCGGGCATCACCCCGTTCAACTTCCCGGCCATGATCCCCATGTGGATGTTCGGCGTTGCGATTGCCTGCGGCAATACCTTTATCAACAAACCTTCCGAGCGCGACCCGTCTGTGCCCTTGCGTTTGGCCGAATTGATGATGGAAGCGGGCGCGCCGGAAGGCGTGCTGAATGTCGTTAATGGCGACAAGGAAGCCGTCGACACATTATTGCAAGACCCGCGCATCAAAGCCTTGTCTTTCGTAGGCTCTTCTGACATTGCCCAATATATCTATGCCCAAGGCGCTGCCAACAATAAGCGCGTGCAGGCCTTTGGTGGCGCCAAAAATCACATGATCATCATGCCCGACGCCGATATGGATAATGTGGTCAATCAGCTCATTGGCTCAGCCTATGGCTCGGCTGGCGAACGCTGCATGGCAACCCCGGTGGCTGTGCCTGTAGGCAATGGCACCGCCGAACAGCTTATCGAAATGCTGAAACCAAAAGTCGAGGGCCTGCGTATTGGCCCGTCCTTGTCCGAAGATTCCGATCTTGGGCCCCTGGTCACCGCCGAGCACAAGGCGCGGGTGCAAAACTATATCCAGATGGCGGTGGATGAAGGGCAGGAGATGATTGTCGATGGCCGCAATTTCTCCTTGCAGGGCTATGAAAACGGTTTCTTCCTTGGCGGCACATTGCTGGATAAAGCCAAACCCGACCATCAATCCTATAGAGAAGAAATTTTCGGGCCGGTCCTGCAAATTACCCGCGCCGATAATTTTGACGATGCGGTGGCCCTGCCCTCAAAGCATCAATATGGCAATGGGGTTGCCATTTTCACCCGCAATGGTTCGGCTGCCCGCGAATTTGCTGCAAGGGTCAATGTCGGCATGGTCGGAATTAATGTTCCAATCCCCGTGCCGGTTGCCTATCACACCTTTGGCGGCTGGAAACGCTCCGGCTTTGGCGACACCAATCAGCACGGGCCCGAAGGCGTCAAATTCTGGACCAAAATCAAAACCATCACCCAGAGATGGCCGGAAGATGTGCAAGGCTCCGAATTTGTCATCCCAACCATGAAGTAATACTCCAAATAGTTACATTACATATTGACGGTATGAGTGGTATGTGCTTTAATGGTCATCTCAAAGGAGGCCACTATGACCAAATATCAGCCATTGAAAGAATTTCTGGAAAAAGAGCGTGGCAACCAAATTCCCATGACCTTTAGCGAGATCGAAGAGTTAATTGGCGATAAATTACCGAGCTCCGCTCGCAAACATCGCCCTTGGTGGTCTAATAATCCCAGCAATAGCGTCATCACCTACGCATGGCTTAAAGCAGGGTACAAGACATCCAAGGTCAATATGAATGAAGAAAAGCTGATTTTCATTCGCATCACCGAAACCCGAACAACTAGCAAAGACACGCACCACAAGCCAAAGCCACGCGAAATGTATCAGTTACTCCTCGGTTGTATGAAGGGCTCTTTGAAAATAGCCGATGGCACTGACCTTACCCAACCAATCAAAATATCATGGGATGCTGAAGAGGGTCGATTGTGAAGGGTATATTATTAGACACTTGCGCCATTTTATGGCTTGCTGATGGCCGCCCTGCTGGACCTGCCACCCGTCGCCTCATAGATGAAGAGACTGAAGGAGGTGAGGTTTTTCTTTCACCTATAACAGCATGGGAAATTGGGATGCTATCTTCGAAGGAAAAAATCATTCTCTCAAAGCCACCAATGAAATGGTTGAATGAATTAAAAAGTAAAACCGGGATAAAATGGTGCGATATGCCCCCCTCCCTACTCGTCCAGTCTTCCCTTTTGCCAGGTCAGATTCATGGTGATCCAGCCGATCGTATTATTGCAGCAAGCGCCAGAGAGTTTGAGCTTACCTTGATCACTGGCGACAAAAACCTGCTCGCTTATGGTAAAAAAGGATATCTACAGGCGCACCCTTATGATTAAAACAGCCCATATTCAATGGACAAGCAATCAATGAGCCGATAT
>JALSJA010000175.1 GCA_026989615.1 Parvularculaceae bacterium
CACCATTCTGTCAATCCCGGAGTAAAAAGGGGCCATATCGCGGCGTAAAACTGGGCCAGTCGGTTTGATTGCGTTCCGCCCCCTGGATCGCGAGGCCGTTCAAATAGCAAGCGCGTTCCAGGGGGCGTTGGCCGCAGGCCAACTCTTTTCACTCTGGATTATGAGGCGATGGTTTTCGCTGTCTTGCTGTGCTTCAGGCGGAAGCTTTCACCGTTCATTTCGAGGATATTCACATGGTGCGTGAGGCGATCCAGAATGGCGCCGGTGAGGCGTTCTGCGCCGAAGACCTCGGTCCATTCATCAAACGGCAGATTTGACGTGATGATGATGGAACCACGCTCGTATCGCTGCGAGATGACTTCGAACAACAATTCGGCGCCGGTTTTGCTCAAGGGGACAAAGCCCAACTCGTCGATGATCAACAGGTCCTGACTGATCAGTTGCTTTTGCAGCCTTTGGAGGCGGCGTTCATCAACGGCTTCGATCAATTCGTGAACGAGGGCGGCGGCGGTTGTAAACCGCACTTTCCGGCCCCTCTGGCAGGCCGCCAGCCCCAGCCCCAGGGCGATATGGGTTTTGCCGGTTCCGCTCGGACCCAAAGCAATAATGTTTTCACGCCGGTCGATGAAGTCGCCACGGGCCAGATCCATGGTCAAGAGCTTGTTCAGGGATGGGATGACCTTGAAGTCAAAGCTGTCGAGGCTTTTTGTGGCCGGGAACTTTGCCGCCTTGATGCGCCGCTCGATCATGCGCCTTTCGCGTTCAATCAGTTCCAGTTCACACAGGCGCAACAGGTAGATGACATGGTCCTTGTTCTCGGCTGCGCATTGTTGGGCCAGTTTTCCATATTCGCTCTGGAATGTCGGCAGGCGCAGTTTTTTGAGGTGATGCTGCAAAAGGACTTGCGGGGTATCGGTCATGCCGGCACCTCTGACATCAGGCTCAGGTAACTGGCCGGATCCGTCATCTCAACCCGGGCTTTTGGAAGATATGGATAAATCTCCAGATCAAGCCGTGGCGGGCGTTTGTCAATCCGGCACAAAACCAGATGCTTCACCGCATCATAGCTGATTGCCCCAAGGTTGAGCGCCTGTTTGATCGCGCCCTGAACATCGGCCATATCGAACTCTTCCATGAGCCGCAGAACCTGTACGTATTCGCGTTTGCCTTTCTTTCCCATCCGCGATTGCAGCAACCGGTGCAGGGTGGCAAATACATCCGGCAGGTCCCAGCCTTGCAGCGGGGCCGCCTGATCAAGCGCCCCAACCTTTTGTTCCAAAAGAGGTAAATAGTGCATCGGATCAAACACCATGTCTGCCGTTTCATAGGAACGCGCATGGCGGGCAATGATCTCGGAACCGCAGCCGATGACCACTTCGTCAACATAGCCGCGCACTTGGACCTCATGATGGGCATAGGCCACAGGGACAGAATAATCATTACTACGATACCGAACCATCGAGATTGATGTCGCCCTAGTTCTCACCTTCTCGCAGGCGTCATAGGGAACAGGCGGAAGGGCCATCAGCGCAGCAAAATCACGCCGCATCCGTTCGCCAATACTTTCTGAATGGCCGCGCAGGACATGGCTCTGGCGCTCAACGCATTGAACTTCCAGCTGGGCATTCAGGGCCTCAAAGCTTTCGGCACGAGGGGCCGGAACAAGGAAGTTACGCCGAGTATAGCCGATTGCGCCCTCGACCTTGCCTTTGTCGTTGCCCTTGCCCGGGCGGCCGAATTTGTCCTTGAAAAGATAGTGCGATTGTAGCTCGGAAAAGATTTTGCTCCGGGTGCGTTTGCCATCCGCCGACCGGTTGGGCGTGTTTTTGCACATCTCGGATGATCCGAGAATCTTGGCAACTGCTATGGTCGTATTATCATAAAGGATCGATTGCGGCACGCCGCCAAAAAATGCCAGCGCCGCGTTATGGCCGTCACAAAAAGCCTCCGTCGTCTCGCAAGGATATGTCTTCACAAAAACCGCATCCGAATGTGGCAGCGTCATCGCAAAATAATGCAGTTTGCGCTCGACCCCACCAATGACTCCAAGGGTCTCACCAAAATCAACCTGGGCATGACCCGGGGCATGGCTCAGGGGCACAAATACTTCCCGGGTCCGGCGTTTCGCTTCTCGCACATAATCGGTCACAATCGTGATACTGCCGGTGAACCCGTGCTCGTCGCGAATACGCTCGTAAATCCGTTTTGCCGTATGGCGCTGTTTCTTGATCTTGCCTATGTCGTCCTTGAGAATCTGATCGATAACACCAATGAACGGGTCCAGTTTTGGCCGCACCGGCTCCTTGGCACGACGATATCCGGGCGGCACCGAATGCTGCAAAATCTTCGAAACCGTCTTACGGTCAATCCCGAAATACTGCGCCGCAGCGCGTGAACTCATCCCATCAACATGGCAGGCCCGCCGGACCCGTGCATACAATCCCACTGAATACATCTCCCCGCCCTTCGCTCAATAACGTTGGGCGTCAATGTGGCGGACTTTTACTCCGCGACGATCAGAAAATCCGACCGTTTCTGTGGTCCAATATTGCTCCGGGATTTACAGCTGCTTGAAGACCTT
>JALSJA010000176.1 GCA_026989615.1 Parvularculaceae bacterium
TTCATAATGTGCCTGCAAGGCGCGGCAGGATAGCCGCCAGGCAAAGGGGGCTCCTGCCGCCAATCTTTCCGCTTCTTCCTTTGCTGGCAGGGGTGCGCCTATATAGGCCGGACCATCAGGGCCGGGGGGCAGACTCATACGCAAGGCTGCAATTTCCTTGCGGGTTTTAAAGCAGCGATAGAGCAGGCCCCGGCTTTGCAGTTTTTCCAAGCCTTGTTGGTAAAACGACATGCGCGTGGATTGGCGCATGATCGGTCCATCCCATGGGATACCTAGCCAATGAAGATCGTCATAAATGGCTTGCTCAAATTCGGGTCGGCAGCGGGTCTGATCAATATCCTCAATCCGCAAAATGAACCGGCCCCCGGCTTTTTGCGCCATATCAAAAACCAGCAATGCCGAAAACGCATGCCCCAGATGCAGATATCCGGTGGGGGAGGGGGCAAATCGGGTGATGAATTTTTGACTCATGGTTAACACTTTATGGCGGTCTGGCACTTTTTCTGCATGGCTTTTACCAGATACGGCCAATCGGGGCGGCCGCATAGCTGTTAATGGGTAAAAAGGTTTGGGGTCATGTTTGATAAATCTCAGATAAAGCACAGTAAGGCCAAGGCATTGGTTCAGATTAGAACAGCGACGGGGCGCTCCGTGGTGGGCGAGGTGTTTTTGGCGCAAGGGGAGCGCCTTGTGGATCTGCTCAATGATTCGCGCCATTTCCTGCCCCTGATGCAGGTCGATGGCACGGTTAAAGTGGTTTCCAAATCCTCGATTTCCGAAGCCAGCATTATCGCCAAAGAACCGGATGAAAAACGCAATCCTTACGCGGTGCTGAAAGTGCAGCGCGGGGCCAGTGCGGCCGAGATCAAGGCGGCCTGGATGAAGCGCCTTAAAATGACCCATCCGGACCGTTTGGCAGCGCTGGATATGGATGAAGATGTGCAATATGCGGCGCGGCGCGCCTGTCAAAAGGTCAATCAGGCCTATGATGAGATTATGCGTGAATTGCGCGATGCCCGCCGCCAAGAGGCTGTGCGGGAGCTGAATGTTTGATCCGGCATTGGTCGACAACCTCCATTTTTTCATACCATTTTCAAAAATCACGGGCTATTCTTCTGTCCATGAAGATCATGCTCCTGCTTTTTCTGCCTTTGGTGATTCTTGCCGCCTGTGACAAGGGGGCAAAAGAAAGCGTTTCTGTGCCGGCGGTGTCCGTGGCCGGGCAAGCCCCCCAACCAACGCCGCAACCCCCTTCCGGGGACGATAGGGGGCAGGTCTATACCTATCGCATCATCAACAGATTTCCCCATGACATGAATAATTTTACCCAAGGCCTGTTCATTGCCGAGGGGGAGCTTTATGAGAGCACTGGCAAAATAGGGCAGTCCAAACTTATCCGCCATGCTATTTTGTCCGGTGGTAAAGGGGCGGAGCGACCATTGCCGAACAATATTTTTGGCGAAGGCTCGACCAGTGTCGGCGACAAAATCATCGCCCTTAGCTGGCGCGCCGGCAAAGGTTTTATCCATGATCGTGACACTTTGGAACCGCTTGGTTCGTTTGCCATCAGGACCGAAGGCTGGGGGCTGACTTTTGATGGTGAAAAACTGATCATGAGCGATGGCAGCTCGCGCCTTCGTTTTCTGGACCCGCAAAGCTTTGAAGAGATGGGGACCTTATCGGTGACGATCAATGGCCAGCCGCTTGGCTATTTGAACGAGCTTGAATGGGTGGACGGAGAGATCTGGGCCAATGTCTGGAAACAGGACGCCATAGTGCGCATTGACCCAGCAACGGGTCATGTGACAGGTCTCATTGATATGAGCGGTCTTTATGATCAGCGCCGCGATGAGGATGAGGTCCTGAACGGGATTGCCTATGACCCTGAAACCGGGCGGCTATTTGTTACCGGAAAATATTGGCCGGAAATTTTTGAAATTGAAATTTTTGAAATTGAAATTATCAAAACGCCTTAGAGCCTATTTTCGTTTTGATACCAATCAAAACCGGACAGACTCTAAGCGCCCATAAATCAGCTTGGTTCAATCAAAGCCTTTGGCGGCTTGCGATTGGCGCGCCACGCATCCACGGCAAATAGCGCGACAGCCAGCCAGATGAACCCAAAGGTCCAGGCATGGGCGGCGGTGAAATTTTCGCCATAATAAATCGCCATCATAAATTGTATGGTCGGGCCGATATATTGTAAAAAGCCCAGGGTTGATAGTTGCAAACGCCTTGCGCCAATGGCGAAGAAGAACAGCGGCAATACGGTGAGCGGCCCGGCAAAGATGAGCAGGGCCATCATGTCCGGGCGGTCAAGCCGGAAACCGCTATCGCCGGATTGCAAAAACCAGATAAGACCGGCAAGGGCCGGCAGGCCCAAAAATAATGTCTCAATAAAAAGTCCGGGCATGGAGCCAACGGCTACGCGCTTTCTGATATAGCCATAAACCGTAAAGCTGATGGCCAGTACCAGCGAAATCCACGGAAAGGTGCCGCCATAAAAGGTCAGGATCAAAACCCCGATGACCGCAAGGGCAACCGCCAATATTTGCGCTTTGCGCAATTTCTCGCCCAAGAGAAAAACCCCGACCCCCACATAGACCAGCGGATTGATGTAATAGCCAAGGGAGGCATGGAAAATGCGATCTGTTTGCACCGCCCAGATATAGATCAGCCAGTTTACTGCGATGACAAGGCTGGAGATAAGCAAAAGCAATAATGTGTTGCGGTTTTTGAAGACCGGCCACACTTCGCCCCATTGCCCGCGCATGGACAGGATTAGGGCCCCAAAGGGAATGGCCCAGACAATGCGATGCATTAAAATTTCCAGCGCCGGGGTAGCGGCGGTCATTTTGAAATAGACCGGGAAAAATCCCCACATCAAATAGGCAAAGGCGCCGCTCGCCAATCCGATGCGCAGGCTTGTATGCTTGTCCGATGGGGGCAGCGCCATGGTGCTAACTCCGGCTTTTGCGGGCGCGCAGGGCGCGGAACAGACCGATGATCGAGATAATAAACCAGAAAATTTCAATAACGAAACTGGCGGCATTAAAACTGAAAAATAATGAAAATAAAATCAGCACTGCGGCCAGTGCATTCAAGATGGAATAAAGGGGATCATCAGCCGACATGCGGCCAATTTGCAAAGCGCCATAAGTCCCGATGAGCAAAGCCACGCCGGTAAAGCCGACCACATCGGACAGCCCGAGTGTGGAGAAATCGCTTACTAATTGTGTGGTGGAAAAATTGCTCATCGGTTTTTATGGCCAATCACATTTGCATGGTCCAACCCTCAACCCCCATGGCCGCTTGGCGCAGGGCTTCGGATCGGGTCGGGTGAGCGTGACAGGTGCGGGCAATATCTTCCGATGCGCCGCCAAACTCCATAACCGCAACGGCCTCGGCAATCATTTCACTAACCCCGACGCCGACCATATGGACCCCCAAAATGCGGTCGGTTTCGGCATCGGCCAGAACTTTGATGAAGCCATCGGTCTCATGATTGGTTTTGGCGCGGGAATTGGCGGCAAAAGGAAATTTACCGGCTTTATAGGCAATGCCGGCCTGTTTTAATTCTTCTTCCGTGCGGCCGACAGAAGACACTTCCGGATAGGTGTACACCACATTGGGTACCAGATCATAATTCACATGGCCGGGCTTACCCGCGATAAGCTCGACACAGGCGACCGCATCTTCTTCCGCCTTATGGGCCAGCATCGGCCCTTCAATACAATCGCCAATGGCCCAAATGCCGGGCACATTGGTGGCGAAGTTTCTGGTTTCGATAATGCCGCGATCATTTACTTTTACGCCGACAGTTTCAAGGCCCAGGCCGGATGTGAAGGGGCGCCGCCCAATGGCCACCAACACCACATCAGCGTCAAATGTCTCGCCCACGCCGCCCTTGGCCGGTTCAATGGAGACCTTCAATTTGGATTTCAGTTTTTCAACGCCGGTGACTTTGGTGGAGGTTTTGAACACCATGCCCTGTTTTTTGAGAATACGCTGGAACTGTTTGGAAACCTCCCCATCCATGGGCGGCAAGATGCGGTCGAGATATTCCACCACGGTAACTTTTGCCCCAAGGCGCCGCCATACGGAGCCAAGTTCAAGGCCAATGACCCCGCCGCCAATCACCACCATATGTTTGGGTACAGTGGAAAGTTCCAGCGCACCGGTGGACGAAATGATCCGGGTTTCATCAATTTCAACCCCCGGTAAAGGCATGACATCGGAGCCGGTGGCGATGATGATATTCTTGCAAGCCAAATCAATCTTGGTGCCGTCAAGGCCATGAACCGTGACCAGTCCGGGGGCGCTTATCTCGCCACGGCCATAAACAGCGGTGATTTTGTTTTTCTTGAACAGATAGTCAATGCCATCGGTCAGCCCTTTAATGGCCGCTTCCTTCTGGGCCAGCATTTTATCCAGTTGTAATTTCAAACTGGTAAAGGCGATGCCGAGGCCATCAAATTCCTTGCCGGCGGCTTCATAAAGCTCCGAGGCATGGAGCAGAGCCTTGGACGGGATGCAGCCGACATTCAGGCAGGTACCGCCAAGGCGTTTATTATCGCGCATTTCGACGCAGGCGGCTTTCAGACCCAGCTGGCTTGCCCTTATGGCAGCATTATAACCGCCAGGCCCGCCCCCGATAATCACCACATCAAATTGTTCGGCCATGCCAATATCCCTCTAGAGCGTTTCCAGGATAAGTGGATACCGGTTATCCGTCCGGAAACGCGACAAAACAAAGACTTAGAGCCAGGTTTTGATTCCATCAAAACGAAAATAGGCTCTAGACTAAAATACAGGTCCAACGGGCATAGACCCGCCGCGCAAAGAGGTCAATTAGTCTGTGTGGGCAGTCTGTGCGGGCGCTCAATAATCCGAAAAACAGGTGGCTATAAATCAAGCAGCATTCGCGCCGGATCTTCCAGACATTCCTTGACCCGCACGAGGAAGGTAACGGCCCCTTTGCCATCGACAATGCGATGGTCATAGGACAGGGCGAGATACATCATCGGCCGGATAACCACTTCACCGTTTACGGCGACCGGTCTTTGTTCAATCCGGTGCATGCCAAGAATACCTGATTGCGGGGCGTTGAGGATGGGCGTCGACATGAGCGAGCCATAAACGCCGCCATTGGAAATGGTGAAAGTACCGCCCTGCATATCGGCCATGGTCAAAGAGCCGTCGCGGGCCTTTTTGCCATAGCCGGCAATGGCGTGCTCGATTTCCGCAAGGCTTTTAGTGTCGCAATCACGCACGACAGGCACCACAAGGCCTTTTTCTGTGCCGACAGCAACCCCAATATCATAATGGTTTTTATAGATGATATCCTTGCCGTCGATTTCCGCATTGACCTCGGGCACTTCTTTCAGGGCATGGACGCAAGCTTTGGTAAATAGCGACATGAAGCCAAGTTTGATGCCATGCTTTTTTTCAAACAATTCCTTATATTGTTTGCGCACATTCATCACTGCGCTCATATCCACATCGTTAAATGTGGTCAGCATGGCGGCATTGTCCTGGCTTTCCTTCAAGCGCCGGGCAATGGTTTGGCGCAGGCGGGTCATTTTGACGCGTTCTTCGCGGGGGCCAATATCGCGTGTTGCCATTGGTGGGGCCATGGCGGGTTTGGCGGCGGGGCTGGCTTCCAGCGCGCCGATGGCGGCCAGAGCATCGCCCTTGGTGATGCGGCCATCCTTTCCGGTGCCGGAAATTTTGCTGGCATCAAGCCCGTGTTCGGCAATCACCCGGCGCGGGGCCGGGGAAATGGGTGCATCTGTCTTTGCGGTTGATTGCGAGGGGGCCGGCTTGGCGCTCGCGGCGGCGGGCGCAGCAGAGGCTCCTTTGCCGGCAGCGATAACCCCGATAATATCACCAACCTGAACCGTGGTCCCCGCTTCGGCTTTGATTTCCTGCAAAACACCGGAAGCGGGTGCGGGCAAATCCATGGCGGCCTTGTCGGTTTCAAGCGAGACCACCGGATCATCAAGGGAGATTGTGTCGCCAATATTGACCAGCCATTCGCCAATATCGGCTTCGGTGACGGATTCCCCGGAAGAGGGAACAACAATATTGACCAGCGAGGTTCCCGGATCTGTCCTATCGGTGGCGGGGGCAGGCTTTGCGGCGCTGCCATTGGCTTGCGGACTGGCGGCGGCTTCGCCTTTGGCAATCACGCCCAAAAGAGCATCAAGGCCAACAATATCCCCCTCCTCGGCGGCAATACTTTGCAAGACGCCGCTGGCCGGGGCAGGCACTTCAACGGAAACCTTGTCGGTCTCCAGTTCCACCAAGGGTTCATCGGCTTTGACCGCGTCGCCGGGTTTTTTCATCCAGCGGCCAATGCTTGCTTCGGTTACGGATTCGCCGAGACTGGGAACGCGAATTTCAGCCATAATTTCAGCCATGGGTTTTTATTCTCCAAAAAGGGGTGTGCCCCAAAAAATGTTCATACAACTATTTGCAACTGTTTTACAAAGCCAGCTTATAGGGTGAGCGCTTCATCGAGAAATTCTGCCAATTCGCGCAAATGCCGCCGCATCAATCCGGTTGCCGGAGAGGCAGAGGCGGGGCGTCCCACATAGCGGGCGCGCTTATATTTTGCGCCAATCTGTCCAAGGGTCCATTCGAGATTGGGCTCCATAAAGAACCAGGCCCCCATATTTTTCGGCTCTTCCTGACACCACACCATATCGGCATTTTTGAACCGTTTGAGCTCGGCAATCATGGAATGGGCCGGATAGGGGTAAAATTGCTCGACCCGCAATAGATAAATATCATTGACGCCGCGCTTTTCGCGCTCCTCCAGCAGGTCAAAATAGACCTTGCCGGAACAGATGACGACCCGTTTGATTTTGCTGTCCGGCACCAGTTCCACCGTGGAGCCCGGCTGATGTTCGGCACAATCCCATAACACCCGATGGAAAGAAGAGCCCGGGCCCATTTCCTCCAGGGTGGAAACGGCGCGCTTATGGCGCAATAGGGATTTTGGCGTCATCAGGATGAGCGGTTTGCGGAAATTGCGTTTCATCTGTCGGCGCAAAATATGGAAATAATTGGCCGGTGTGGTGCAATTGGCCACGAACATATTGTCCTGCGCACAAGATTGCAAAAACCGCTCCAGCCGCGCCGAAGAATGTTCCGGACCTTGCCCTTCATAGCCATGGGGCAGGAGCAGGACGAGGCCGGACATGCGCAACCATTTGCGCTCGCCGGAAGAAATGAACTGGTCGATAATGACCTGCGCACCATTGGCGAAGTCACCAAATTGCGCTTCCCATAAAACAAGCGCTTTGGGATTGGTCATGGAGTACCCATATTCAAACCCCATCACCGCAAATTCCGATAGATTGGAATCAATCACCTCAAAAACCGGTTGCTTGTCCTCAAGATGCGATAATGGCGTATAGCGCTCTTCGGTATTTTGATCGACAAAGCTGGCATGGCGCTGGGAGAATGTGCCGCGCGAGCAATCCTGCCCGGACAGGCGCACCCGATAGCCTTCTTTCAGGAGCGAACCAAAGGCCAGCGCTTCGGCGGTCGCCCAATCAATATTGACACCGCTATCAATCACCTTGCGCCGCGCTTTCAAAACCCGGTCAAGGGTTCTGTGGGCAGTAAAATTTTCCGGATAGGAAGAAATTTTGTGACCGATTTCTTTCAAGGTTTCAATCGAAGAAGCGGTGTCGCCGCGATTATTCAAATCGCCCTTGCCGGACAGGCCGGACCATTCGCCATCGAGCCAATCGGCTTTGCTGGCTTCAAAATTTTCACCGGCAAGAAATTCCGTTTCCAGAAAATTCTTGAACCCATTGACTTCGCTATCAATGTCGGCGCGCTCAATATCCCCGAGCTTGATAAGGCGTTCCGCGTAAATTTCCATGGTCGAGGGTTGTTTGGCAATCCGCTTATACATGAGCGGCTGGGTGAAGGATGGCTCGTCACCCTCATTGTGACCAAAGCGGCGATAGCAGAACATATCGATCACCACATCGGTTTCAAATTCCATACGAAACTCAATCGCAATGCGGGCCGCATGCACCACCGCCTCGGGGTCATCGCCATTGACATGAATGATCGGTGCCTCGACCATTTTGGCCACATCCGACGGATAGGGCGAGGATCGGGCATATTTGGGCGAGGTGGTAAAGCCGATCTGGTTATTGACAATGAAGTGGATAGTGCCGCTGGTGCGATAGCCTGGCAGGCCGGTAAAGCCGAAACATTCCGCCACCACGCCCTGACCGGCAAAGGCCGCATCCCCGTGCAACAGCAAAGGCAAGACCTGTTTGCGCGGATGGTTGGGCACCGCATGGGGGAATATTTGATCCTGTTTGGCCCGCGCTTTGCCGAGAACAACCGGATCCACCGCCTCCAAATGGGAGGGATTGGGGGCAAGGGACAAATGCACTTCATTACCGTCAAATTTGCGATCCGACGATGCGCCAAGGTGATATTTGACATCTCCCGATCCGGCGACATCGTCGGGGGTGACCGAGCCGCCCTGAAATTCGTGGAAAATATGATGATAGGGCTTGCCCATGACCGCGGCGAGGACATTCAAGCGGCCCCGATGGGGCATGCCGATGATGATATCCTCGACTCCGAGCGCGCCGCCGCGCTTGATGATTTGCTCCAGCGCCGGAACGGTGGATTCGGCACCATCAAGGCCAAAGCGTTTGGTGCCGGTATATTTGATCTGCAAAAATTTCTCAAAACCCTCGGCTTCGATCAGCTTTTTGAGGATGGCAAGACGCCCTTCGCGGGTGAAGGTGATTTCCTTGCCCGGCCCTTCAATGCGCTTTTGAATCCATTTTTTCTGTTCCGGCGAGGTGATATGCATGAACTCGACGGTGAAAGTGCCGCAATAGGTCTTTTTCAATATTTCGAGGATTTCGCCCAAAGTGGCGCTTTCCAGACCTAGCACATGGTCGATGAAAATCTCCCGATCCATGTCCTTTTCGCTAAAGCCATAGCTTTCCAGCTCCAGCTCCTGATGCACATCCTTGGGGGCAAGATTGAGCGGGTCGAGATCGGCAATCAAATGGCCGTTAATGCGATAGGCGCGGATTAGCATCAAAGCACGAATGGAATCGCGCTTGGCTTGGCGCAGGGCCTCGTCGGAGAGATCCGGCTTGCGGCTTTTCAGTTTTTTGCCGATTTGGTCCTCGACCTTGTCCCAATTACCATCAAAGGCAGCGGTGAGCTCGTCGCCGGGGCGCGGGGGCCAGTCCTTGCGGGCCCAGCTTGGCCCCTTGGCCGCTTTTTCGACATCCAGCCCGGCATCGCCAAGGCCGGAAAAAAAGTCGCGCAATTCCGGCTCTACCGAATCCGGGTTTTCGGTGAATTTGGCATATTGCTGTTCCAGCCAAACGGCATTGCCGCCAGAAAGGAAGGATGTTGCGGCGAGAATTGCATTGGGTGCGGGATTACCGCCTTGGGAGCCATCATCGGCCATAGCTGTGTCACTCGATAAGATAAGGCGCTAAACCCGCGCCAAAAAACAAGTATCAAAAGTCCTAACTTACCCCAATTAAGAGCGCTAGTATAAAAGCAATTCATGAAGAAAAATTTTATGTTTTTGTTGGTTACGCGCCTTGGCTGTCCCCGCTCGAAGGGCGGGAAAAGCGGGGGGTGTAATATTTAGGCCTTGAGCAGGTTAATCAGCGTCTCGCCCAGCGCCGCGGGAGTTGGCGATACCGCAATACCGGCGCTTTTCATGGCTTCGATCTTGGCTTCGGCGGTATCTTCGCCACCAGAGACAATTGCCCCCGCATGGCCCATGCGCCGTCCCGGCGGGGCGGTAACCCCGGCAATAAAGCCGACAGTTGGTTTTTTGACCTTGTTTTGGGCCAGAAATGCTGCCGCGTCCGATTCTGCCGGGCCGCCAATCTCGCCAATCATGATGATCGAATGGGTCTCGTCATCGGCGAGGAACATTTCCAGGGTTTCGATAAAATCAAGCCCTTTGACCGGATCGCCGCCAATGCCCACGGCGGTGGACTGGCCAAGGCCCGCCTGCGAGGTCTGGAACACCGCCTCATAGGTCAGCGTGCCCGAGCGCGAGACAATCCCCACATGGCCTTTTTTGAAAATATTGCCGGGCATGATGCCGATCTTGCACTCATCAGGGGTCAGAACCCCCGGGCAATTCGGGCCGACCAGAACCGATTTGGAGCCATCAAGGGCGCGTTTCACCCGCACCATGTCGAGCACCGGAATGCCCTCGGTAATGGCGACAATCAGCGGGATTTCCGCATGGATCGCTTCGAGGATGGAATCGGCCGCAAAGGGGGGCGGCACATAGATGACGCTAGCATCGGCCCCGGATTTCTCTTTGGCTTCCAGCACCGTGTCATAGACCGGTAGCTCTGCGCCCTTGCAGGCCTCGCCGCCCTTCCACACTTGCCCGCCTTTGCCGGGGGTCACTCCGGCGGTCATTTTGGTACCATAGGCAATCGCATGCTCGGTATGGAAAGTGCCGGTAGAGCCGGTCAGCCCCTGGCAGATTACTTTAGTGTCTTTATTGATAAGGATGGACATTTTTTATTTCCAGAAAAAAGAATGATCAGCCCTGCACGGCTTTGACAATTTTACGGGCGGCATCATCAAGGTCGTCGGCGGCGATGACATCAAGATCGCTATCATTGATGATCTTCTTGCCCTTATCCACATTGGTGCCTTCAAGGCGCACCACAAGCGGCACTTTGAGGCCCACTTCTTTGACCGCGACAATCACCCCTTGGGCAATCACATCACAGCGCATGATGCCACCGAAAATATTGACCAATATGCCTTTGACCCCCGGATCAGAGGTGATGATCTTGAACGCCTCGGTGACTTTCTCGGTGGTGGCGCTGCCGCCCACATCGAGAAAATTGGCCGGCTCAGCCCCATAATGTTTGATAATATCCATGGTCGCCATGGCCAGTCCCGCGCCATTGACCATGCAGCCAATACTGCCATCAAGCTTGATATAGGAAAGGTCAAATTTCGACGCTTCCAGCTCAAACGGGTCTTCTTCGGAAATATCGCGAAGCGCGTCATATTCCTTGTGACGAAAAGCGGCATTGCCATCAAAAGAAACCTTGGCATCGAGCACCTGCATATCGCCAGCACCAGTGACAATCAGCGGATTGATCTCCAGCATCGACATATCACTCTTGGTAAAGGCCGTATAAAGCGTGCGGGCGAGCTTTGCCATCTGCTTGGCACTGTTGCCGGACAGGCCAAGGGCCTTGTTAAGCAGGCGGGTATGGAAGGGCATCAGCCCGGTCGCCGGGTCCACATCCATGGTCAGGATTTTCTCCGGTGTGGCCTCGGCCACTTCCTCAATATTCATCCCGCCCTCGGTGGAAGCGATGAAGGCGATGCGCGATGAAGCGCGGTCAATCAGCAGCGAGAGATAAAATTCCTTGGCGATATCCGCGCCGGCTTCCAGATAGATGCGATTGACCTGCTTGCCCTCTTCACCGGTCTGTTTGGTGACGAGGGTTGCGCCGAGCATTTTTTGGGCCTCGCTGGCAGCTTCCTCAGGCGATTTGGTAATCCGTACCCCGCCTTTGTCACCGGCTTCGGCCTCTTTGAAATGGCCCTTGCCGCGGCCTCCCGCATGGATTTGCGCTTTGACCACAATCACCCCTTGGGGCAGGGATTGGGCGGCCTTCAGGGCCTGTTCGGGCTGCATCACAACAGCACCTTCAGCCACCGGCGCGCCAAATTGCTTCAATAATTGCTTGGCCTGATATTCATGGATATTCATCTTGTCTGGGCTCTTTCATTCCGGCCCGAGGGGGCCTCGCCATTCTAGAAAAACCTTGCGTTCCGAATTGTGCTTGGGTTTCAAGGGTTGATGCGCTTATAACACTGCCAAAACAGGGCGCAAGCCATGGTTTGCAGTCGCAGGCCTTACTAAAGGCGTTTGCCCGGCCAATACAATAATCCTTTGGAGCTTGAACTTAAATGTCACAAAAAAAACCGATGTCGAAATCGGAGAAAATCAATATCGCCATTATTGGTGCAACCGGCCTTGTGGGCAAGCAAGTGCTGGAAATTCTGGCCGAGCGCTTGTTTCCTGTGGGCGAGGTCTATGCCCTTGCCTCTCGCCAATCCATGGGGCGGGAAGTTTCCTTTGGTGACAAGACATTAAGATGCAAAGATCTGGAGCAGTTCGATTTTGCCAAAACCGATCTGGCAATTTTTTGTGCCGGTGGTGAAGTGGCAGCCGAATGGGCACCCAAAGCAGCCAAGGCCGGGGCCATTGTTATTGACAATTCTTCGCATTTTCGCATGGACCCGGATGTGCCTCTGGTGGTGCCGGAGGTGAACCCGCAAGCGGTGGCGGGCGTCAGTGCCAAAAACATTATCGCCAATCCAAATTGTTCGACGGCGCAATTGGTGGTGGCCTTAAAGCCCTTGCATGACCATGCGAAGATTAAGCGGGTGGTGGTTGCAACCTATCAATCGGTTTCCGGCGCGGGCACGGCGGCGATGGATGAGCTGTTCAATCAGACCAAAGGGATTTTCGTTGGCGATGACCCGACCCCCGATGCTTTTACCAAGCAGATGGCGTTTAATGTCATTCCCCACATAGACCGCTTTATGGATGACGGGGGAACCCGTGAAGAATGGAAAATGGTGGCCGAGACCAAGAAAATACTCGACGGAAAAATTCGCTTGAGCGCCACTTGCGTGCGGGTGCCGGTTTTTGTCGGCCATAGCGAGGCGATCAATATTGAGTTTGAAAACCCGATTTCCGATGACGAGGCGCGGGATATTTTGCGCGAGGCGCCGGGATTGATGGTGATCGATAAGCGGGAAGATGGCGGCTATATGACCCCGGTCGAGGCGGTCGGCGATTTTGCCACCTATGTCAGCCGGATACGGGTCGATCCGACGGTGGATAACGGGTTGTGGCTATGGTGTGTTTCCGACAATTTGTGCAAAGGGGCGGCCTTGAATGCGGTGCAAATTGCCGAAACCCTGCTCAATCGGGGGCTGATCAAGGGGTAAAACCGGGTCGATTCAGGCTGGATTTCCTGTAATGGGCCTGTATGGGACTGAATCTTTGACAAAATCAGGCTGGCATGTTTTGTGCCTCGAGGTTAAGGTCTGTCTGCCCTTGGGGTGGGCATTTTAGGGGTATGTGGCCCATTCCGGGTCAAATGCCGGAAATTCGTCGTGTTTTGGGGTGCGTAGCCGTGAAAAAACTACTCTTTATCATTCTGTTTCTGGCCATCCTTGGCGGTGGCGCTTTTGGTGGCTGGTATTTTCTGTTGAAGGATAATCCTGACTTCTCTTTGGCTTCGATGAAGTCAAAAGTGGGCATGGGTGAATCCGATGATACCAATGCCCATCGCGCTGCTTTTGACAAAGCCTTGGCTGAAACCGATTTACGGGTTTATGCGGTTTTGAAAAAAGAGTTCCCGGATGAATATCAGGCCATGCTGGATAATCTGAAGAATTATGAAACGGCCTTTATCCTCGGCTATTATGATGGCGAGCGCTATCAGCAATTTGGCGCATCATCGATTGGCAACTCGCCGGCCATTCAGGCCGGCTATACGGAGGGTTATCAGACGGGGGCGACCAATGCCAAAGAATATCTCGCCACCATGCCGGATATTGATCCGGTGGAATATCGCGCTGGCGCTGAAGTAACGCTTTTGCGGCGTGCCTATGCCAATGCTGCGTTTAACGCCCCGGACAAGGATTTGCGGGTGGTGATTGATATGTCGCTGGCCCTGCACAAGCGGGTATTGGCGGAAGAGGGCGCGGAAACCTGCAATCAATTTGCCTATGCGGGCCCGATTGTTCTGGCGGAAAAATTCGAGAATTATGTGGAAGATCTGGATTTGCAAACCGCTTCCATGCTGAAGGCTCTGGCCAATGGCAAAAAGGCAACGGAAAAGCGTACCCTGCCCAGCAGTGATGATTTTGAAATCATGGTGCAGACCATGCGCGCCAATGGCGTTTCCGAAGAGGAAATCAATATCATCAGTGCGCAGGACTTCAAAAATGAAAAATTCTGTCCGGCCTTGATCTCGCTGATCGAGACCCTGCAGAATATGGAATCCGATGCGGGTATTCGCTTGCGGGCCAATTATGTCCGGACATTGGCGGCGGGTTAGAGCCTTTTTTCGTTTTGATGGAATCAAAACCGGGCTCTAAGTTTTTGTTTTTGAGCACTTCTTATCTTAAAAACCGGCCTCATCCTGAGCCTGTCGAAGGACCCACTTATCCTGGAAACGCTCTAGCCCAAAAAGGGAACCCCGAGAACAATTAGAAATGCCGCTGAAAGCAATTTCGGCGGCATTTTTGTTGATTATATGCGCCAAGGCAACCAATCCGCCGAAAATATTTCCAGAAATGGGCTCAAACACAAGATATTGCTTGGCGATTATTGCCAAACATAGTCAAATTACCGGGCAAATTCGAGACATATCGAGTTTAAACATTAAGGAGTGAAAATGAGCAAACGCGACGAATTGATTGAAAAATATGCCGATGACCTGAAAAACAAATGCGGTGTTACGCCGGATATGGATTTGTTGACCAAGGTCACCATTGGCTGTGGTCCTTCAATCTATAACCGTGATTCCTCTACAGTTTCGGGGACAGATCAAGGCGAGCTTGATACGGTCAAAAATAATTTTCTAATCAAGAAGCTGGGCCTTTCAGATGGGCCGGCGCTTGATGAAGCGATCAAAAAAGTGCTGGATCAATATGGCCAGTCAGAGCGCAATAAATATCGCGCTGTGGTCTATTATCTACTGGCCAAGCATTTCAACAAAGAAAGCGTTTACGGCTAATCTTTTTGGACGGCAGAATTTTTAAAACGCCTCGCATATTGCTTGCGGGGCGTTTTTATATGTCAACACCCAGATGATCGGCGACGGTGAAAATATCCTTATCCCCGCGGCCACACATATTCAGCAATAATATCTGCTCGCGCTCCATTTCGGCGGCGCGATCAATGGCGCGGGCAAGGGCGTGGGCAGGCTCCAGCGCCGGAATAATGCCTTCCAGGCGCGAGCAAAGCTGGAAGGCTTCAAGGGCTTCCGCGTCGGTGGCGGACAGATAGGTAACCCGCCCGCTCTCATGGAGGAAGGCATGTTCAGGGCCGATACCCGGATAATCGAGCCCCGCAGAAATGGAATGGGCGTCAATGATCTGCCCGTCTTCATCCTGCAATAAATAGGTGCGATTGCCATGCAACACGCCCGGGCGACCACCGGTGAGAGATGCCGCATGTTGGCCGCTATCCACCCCGTGACCGGCGGCTTCAACGCCAATGATCTCGACCTCTTTATCGTCAAGAAAAGGGTGGAACAGGCCAATGGCATTGGAGCCCCCGCCAATGCAGGCCATAATCACATCCGGCAGGCGGCCTTCACGCTCCTGCATTTGCGCTTTGGCTTCATGGCCAATCACCGATTGGAAATCGCGCACCATGGCCGGATAGGGGTGGGGGCCGGCGGCGGTGCCGATAATATAAAAAGTATCATCAACATGGCTAACCCAATCGCGCAGGGCCTCGTTCATGGCGTCTTTCAAGGTGGCCGCACCGGAGGTTACCGGGCGGACCTCAGCGCCCAATAATTTCATGCGAAAGACATTGGGTTTTTGCCGCTCCACATCCACAGCCCCCATATAGATAATACAAGGCAGGCCAAAGCGGGCGCAAACGGTAGCGGTGGCGACCCCATGTTGTCCCGCCCCGGTTTCGGCAATGATGCGGGTCTTGCCCATGCGCCGGGCCAGAAGAATTTGCCCCATGCAATTATTGATTTTGTGAGCGCCGGTATGGTTCAACTCATCGCGTTTTAGATAAATCTTTGCGCCTTTCCCATTGGCGGTTGTTTGGCGCACATGCTCGGTCAGGCGCTCGGCATAATAGAGCGGTGAGGGACGGCCCACATAATTTTTTAGGAAGTCGTCAAGCTCGGCTTTGAAACCGGCATCGCTTTTGGCTTTTTCATAATCGCGCTCCAATTGCAGGATGAGCGGCATGAGGGTTTCGGCGACAAAGCGCCCGCCAAAAGCCCCAAAGCGCCCATCAGCGTCCGGGCCACTGCGCCATGAATTTACATTGCTCATTGAGACATTCCTCGGGTTACGGCTTTGCCATAGCAGATTGTGCCGCTTTGATAAATGTGTTCATGCGGTGCAGGTCTTTTTCGCCCGGGGAAGATTCAACCCCGGAGGAGACATCCACCCCGGCAAAGCCCGGCAGGGTTTTTACAGCCTCTATAGCATCGCTGATATTTTCCGGGGTCAGGCCGCCGGATAATAGCCATGGGGTGTTGCCATCATAATGGCGCAGCAAATCCCAATCGAATTTTCGCCCGAGGCCGCCGGGGCGCTGGTCGCGCATTTGCGGCTTGGCATCAAACAACATCATCGCTACATGAGGGTCGTAGTTTCTGGCGGTGGCAAGGTCTTGGGTTTGACGCACCCCGATGGCTTTGATGATCGGCACGCCAAATAGCGTATTGATAGCCGCGCAGCGCTCCGGGCTCTCCTGCCCGTGAAGCTGGATATAATCAAGCTTCATACTGGCCAAAGTCAGGCCGAGGGTCTCATCATCGGGGTCTACAAACAGGCCAATGGATTTTAGCTTTGGGCTTTGCTTGGCGATGAGCCGGGCGGCACCATGGCGAGATAAAGAACGCGGGCTTTTATCATAAAACACATAGCCGATAAGGTCCGCCCCAAAATCCCCGGTGGCCTTCATAGTGCCTTGCGTGGTGAT
>JALSJA010000177.1 GCA_026989615.1 Parvularculaceae bacterium
GCATGATCACAGATTGCGGATGGGTCTCGCGCATGGCTTTTTCGCCAAGGGCTTTGCTGCGGGCATATTGGCTGGCGCTGCTCTCATCGGCACCAATGGCTGAGACATGAACAATATTGTCAATACCGGCCTCGCTGGCCAGTTCGGCAATGGTCCGTGCGCCGTCTGTCTGCACAGCTTCAAATGTTTGCGGACCCTGCTTGGCGAGAATACCGACCAGATTGACAACGGCGTCAGCCCCGTCAAGAGCATGGAGAACAGAATCGCGATAGCGGATATTGGCCTGCGCCAGATGGATTTGCCCGACAGTGCCCAAGGGTCGCAGGAATTGCGCCAGATGGGGCCGCCGCACAGCCACCCGCACCCGCCAGCCACGTTTGGCCAGTTCGCGTACCACATGGCGGCCAACAAAGCCCGACCCACCAAAAACCACTGCTAATTTGCTCATATTCAACCTTGTAATTTGGTGATTGATTTCGCCCCAAGGGGTAACGCAAAACGGATCGCGGATCAAATGCTAGCTGCTATAAATCAAGGGTCATGAATCAGGTGAAAACAAATCAGGGCCCCGCGCCCTGTCTCGCCCCTGAAAACCGACGCAATATAGCACTTTCCTGCGCAGGCAGGTCTGTCATCAGAATAATTCGCAAGACCGGTTGCAGACGGATTTTCCGGCAGAGCGCACAAAGGCGGAAAAATACCCGAATTCCCAGAGCAACGCCCCGAATGGCCGGCTCACGGATGGGGGGGCAGGAAAACGAATTGACAAGAGCGCTTTCGGGCCGTAATCACCTGCCCTTGCTATCCTCCCCGTGCCCAGGTGGCGGAATTGGTAGACGCGCTGGCTTCAGGTGCCAGTGGCCGCAAGGCCGTGGAAGTTCGAGTCTTCTCCTGGGCACCAAATTTCTGCATTTTTGGGGGATGATTATTCGTTGAATTACTGGGTCGCTTTTTCTTGCAGCCTTCTTTGGTTATGGATCATCCCTTCAATCATCATATCGACAGGGTGATGTTGAAATTGTATGCTGGCAGAGCCTGCAAATAGCAAAGATTATAAATATTAGCCTTAACTGAAGGCGGGGGCGTTCCCATAAGGTGACTTGATAAAATGATCAAAAAACTTCCAATACGCTTTGGCCAGATAGTGGCTGGCTTGGCCGCCATTGCAATTATCACTGCCGGTGTTAATGCAATGAGCAAATATGACGAAAGTATTCAGCCGCCGCCTCTTCAGGAGTCTGATGCCAACACTCGTTCGAGCGCTAATGCCGGTATTGTTCGGGGTGTCGCGGAACCATCCGCGTTTGACGAAGATTATGCTGACTATCTGACAACTTATTTTCCTGAGGCTAGCGAATTTGATCCGTCAATACCGGCGCCAGCCGATATTCTTGGTTATGCCCCCGGTGAATTTCACATCACACCCGAGATGTTGTTATTCTATGTTCGCTCGCTTGCGGCGGCGTCCCCAAAAGCGCAAATGGAAGTGATCGGCTATAGCCATGAAAAAAGGCCTTTGGCACATCTTTATATTTCGTCGCCGGAAAACATTGCAAAGCTTGAAGAGGTTAGAAACCGCCACCTTGATGCCAATTCGCCAGATGAAGATATTTTGGTCCTGAAGCTTGCCTATTCTATCCATGGGAACGAACCGAGCGGTTCCAATGCTGTGCCGTTGATTGCGTATTACCTGACCGCGGCAAAGGATGCCTGGGTGGATGCCTTTCTGGAGCGCACCATTATCATCATTGAACCGTCTCAAAACCCCGATGGGTTAACGCGGTTTGCGCAATGGGCTAACGGGCACCGCACATTGGTAGATAACCCGGATACAGAGCAAAGGAACCATCATGGCCCGTGGCCAAGCGGACGTACCAATCATTATTGGTTCGACTTGAACCGCGACTGGATATTTCTTGTCCATCCGGAATCAAGAGCCCGTATTCATCAGTTCCATCGCTGGGAGCCGCACATTCTTGGTGACTATCATGAAATGGGCGGCACCAAGCCGAGTTATTTCTTCCAGCCGGGACATCCAAAAAGAACGCACCCGCTGACGCTTCCCGAAAATCAGCGTATCACCTTCGAGCTAGCGAAATTTCACGCAAAAGCCCTTGATGCGGCAGGGCAGGACTATTATTCGCAGGAGCGCTTTGATGATTTTTATTACGGCAAAGGCTCTACCTACCCCGATATCAATGGCGGCATCGGGGTGTTGTTTGAGCAAACTGCGGTGCGGGGTCAATTGCGGGATTTCGATGGCGAGCTTTTAACTTTCAGACAGTCAATTGCCAATCAGGTGACCACGTCATTTTCACTGATGCGAGGCGCAGATGCCATGCGAGATGAGATTCTCGCCTATCGGTTTTCCTTCAGGGAAGAAGAGAAAAAACGCGCCCGTTCGGCGCGGGCGAAAGGCTATGTGGTTGGGATTGACAATGATCCGGCACGCGCACAGGCCTTGGCGGATATGTTATCGGCCCACAAGATTAATGTTCACCTGTTGGCAAAAACAATTATCCGTGATGGCATTCGGTTTGAAAAAGGAAAAGCGTT
>JALSJA010000178.1 GCA_026989615.1 Parvularculaceae bacterium
TAACCATGTTTATGGGGGCTGACCTTACCCCGTGTTTTTTTGAGGCTCTGCGCCTGTTTGGCGAGACCCTTGGAAAAATTCCCGCTTTACTTGTTTGTTTACCCTATTCAGTGTAATGTTAGAATATAACGCGAATGGCGCTGTGTATTATCAAGGGGGCAGAAGGGATGGTTTTATGCTATGTGTCAAACCCTTTGCTAAAGGTTCGGCTTTAGGCCGGTTGGGCCTGTTCGGCTGCGTCATTGCGTCATCGGTGATATTGGCCGGTCATGGGCAGGCCGAAAATGGCCCGACGGGGCCGGGCGTTGAAGAGGCACCTCTGGTGCAATCCATACAGATTATCTGTTCCTCGCAGCCCGATCATGGGCGATCCATCTGTCCCTTGCCGGAAAACCCCGAACAGGTCGAACTGGTTTCCAATATATCGCAGGCAATTTGTGTCTATGGGCGTAATTGGGGGTTGGAGGGCGAAGTGCTGTGGACGGCCAATGGCTGCAGCGGTCGTTTCAATGTGACCTATGGTCGTGCCAAGCCTGTCATGCCGATGCCCCTGCAGCCGGAAAACCAGTTCTTATTACCGGAGCCGGGGACAAAGCCTTTTCGGCGCGAAGCCTGAAATCTGTAAAAACAAGGCTTGAATAAAGTCCGCAAATTCTGTCAAACCTGCTTTGGGCATTATCGTATGTCCTGATGCAGCGCTTTTTTATGGTTTGACCCTATGGCCTTCATGATATTTCGAATTAGGACCCCGGCTGGCCGGGAAGGGCGGATTTAAAGCCCTGCCTGTCATCCGGGTGACTTTCGTTATTCCCCTTATAAAACCCCTTACGCATGAATGACCGCAAAAATGTCTGAACCTCGCGATTATAAAGAAACCCTGTTTCTCCCGACCACTGATTTTCCCATGCGCGCCGGCTTGCCCAAGCAGGAGCCGAAAACCTTGAAGCGCTGGGCGGATATGGACCTCTATCACCTGTTGCGCGAGAGCGCCAAGGGCCGTGAGAAATATGTCCTCCATGATGGGCCCCCTTATGCCAATGGCCATTTGCATATCGGCCATGCCTTTAACAAGATATTGAAGGACTTTATCGTCCGCTCCAAACAAATGGCCGGTTATGACGCCAATTACGTTCCCGGCTGGGATTGTCATGGCCTGCCGATTGAATGGAAGGTGGAAGAAGAATTTCGCGGTAAAGGGCGGCGCAAGAATGAAGTGCCTGCATCCGAGTTTCGCGAGGCTTGCCGGGCCTATGCCAATAAATGGGTCGATATTCAGCGCGAAGAGTTCAAACGTTTTGGCATTGAGGGCGATTGGGACAATCCCTATCTGACCATGCGCTTTGAATCAGAGGCGGTGATTGTTCGCGAGTTTCTGACCCTTGTGGGCAAGGGGCTGGTTTATCGCGGCTCCAAGCCGGTGATGTGGTCGCCAGTGGAGCAAACCGCTCTGGCCGAAGCGGAAATTGAATATCACGATCATCAATCGACAACCATCTGGGTCAAGTTCCCGTTCAAACCGGGCGCGGCGCCAAAAGGTCTTGAAAAAGCGCAACTGGTAATCTGGACCACAACCCCTTGGACTATTCCCGGCAATCGGGCGGTGTGTTACGGGCCGCGTCTTTCCTATGGGCTTTACGAGATTACCGCCATGGAGGACGGGCTTGATTTCGAGCCCTGGTCGAAGCCGGGGGATCAACTGGTTCTGGCCGACGAATTGGCCGAAAGCGTGCGTGAAGCAGGGCTTGTCAAAGAATGGAAACGGGTTGGCGATGTGGATCCGGCGGCGCTTGAAGGCGCTTTGTGCCACCATCCTTTGCGCGGCTTTGCGGGCGGTTATGAATTTGATGTACCGCTTCTGGCCGGGGACCATGTAACCGATGAGGCGGGGACAGGTTTTGTCCATACCGCGCCCGGCCATGGTCAGGACGACTATTTTGCATGGCTCGCCCATGGCCTGCCACAGGCAGATATTCCGTATACGGTTGGTCCTGACGGAGCCTTTACCGAAGGGGCGCCGGGATTTGTTGGCGAGAAGGTGCTGGTGACCGAGGGCAAGAAAACCGGTCGCGATGGCAGCGCCAATGGCGCGGTTCTGAAGGCGTTGATCGAGAAAGGCGCTTTGCTGGCGCGCGGGCGTATCAAGCACGCCTACCCCCATTCATGGCGCTCCAAGGCACCGGTGATTTTCCGCAATACGCCGCAATGGTTTATCCGCCTTGATGGGGTCGGGGAAGGCGGTTTGCGCGATACAGCCTTGGGGGCAATCGAGCAGACACAATTTATTCCGCCCTCTGGGGAGAAGCGCATTCGCACTATGGTTGAAGGGCGGCCCGATTGGCTGGTCTCGCGCCAGCGGGCGTGGGGCGTTCCGATCACCCTGTTTGCCGACAAGGATGGTAAGCCGCTTTATGATGAGGCGGTTAATGCCCGCATTGTTAAAGCTATTGCCGAGCGCGGTGCGGATGCGTGGTTTGATACACCGGCGCAGGAATTTCTCGGACCCGATTATGACGCGGCCGATTATGACAAGGTCGAGGATATTCT
>JALSJA010000179.1 GCA_026989615.1 Parvularculaceae bacterium
TTTAGGGATTATTCTGATTGTTTTTGCCCTTAATAGTTGAAAATTTTTCACCATCACCCTTGAAATGTTATATAATATCGCTATAGTTATGTTGTAACGTTTCATTACGATACAGATAGAGCAGAACTTCATTCAAGATTTTCGTACTGCCTTCACGGTTTGATAGAGGTTCGATGCTAAAACAGGATGGTCGCGTAAATAAAATCAGGAATTTCGCTCAAATAACACCAGCCAAAGGGAAATTGACCCAAATGACCCTGAACACCAAAGATTTCAACAGCCTCAACTCGCCAGAAGCCTTTGCAGCACTTGGCGGCAATAAGCTCGTCTATGTACGCGAGGTCAGCAAGGATGATGTCATTGACGACATTACTGATGAAAATGGTCAGCTGGAAATTGATATTCCAGAGGGAACAACACTCTACGCCCTCCACGCAGCCGATGGCTCTCGCATTGCCCTTTTGGGCGATCGCGATGTCGCCTTTGCCGCTGCCCGCCAGCATGAAATGAATCCGGTAAGTGTGCATTAGTTTATTACGCTCTCGGGCTGATTCCGTGCTACGCACGGGCCCAGAGAGCGCGGCACATGAGTGCCGGAGCTGCGGTCGCAGCTCTACTAGGTTCCAACCCTGTCTTTGATTTTTTTCTTATTCCAACAGGAAATTACCCATCGAAGAGAAGCCGCACAGCCACAAAAACTACTCTCTTGCTCGCCCACACTCACGCCGCCTGTGAGCGGGTTTCTTCCAGAATAATCGCCAATAGAGCTTCTGTGTCCTTGGCGCCGCGCATGGCTGAACGTGTTTCCTCGTCGCGCAACAGGCGGGCAATTTTTGACAGGCATTTCAGATGCAGCGCGTCGGATTCATCAGGGGCCAAAAGCGCAAAAACCAGATCCACCGGCTCATTATCAAGGGCATCGAAATCCACTGGCTGCTCAAGACGCGCCACATAGCCAACCATGCTCTTAATGCCGGGAATCTTCCCATGGGGGATGGCAACCCCGTTGCCAATGCCGGTCGATCCAAGTTTTTCACGCTCCAGCAAAACGTCAAGAATTTGCGACGCATCTCCCCCAAATTCCGCGGCGGCTTTTTCGGCAATCTGGGCCAAAGCCTCCCGCTTGCACTGGGCTTTCAAGCCAACCATCACCCGCTGGGAGTTGATCAAGCCATCAAGAGTACTCATTTTGACACCTGTATTCGGAAGACAATTCCGATCCTATTGATCTAAAAGCGCTTTTCGCTATCGACACCGCCCTGTGGCAGGCCCTTCAAGACAGACACCAAGCAAAAACAATGCCGCCAGACTAAACCCAAGACTAAATCCAAGACTAAATCCGGGGCCAAATGCCCGGAACTGAATGGCCGCGTTTCTAGACCCAAACGGGTCATGGGCAAAGGGTTAAATTATCAATTTTGCGCGCCTGACAACCCACTGTTTTTCAATGGTTTTAACTATTGCCTGTATCAATCCAGCCAATATTGCCGTCATTACGACGATAAACCACGCTGGTATTGCCATGGGCGGCGTTCTTGAACACCAGAACCGGATCTTCGGTCAGCTCCAATTGCATCACTGCATCAGAGACCGATAAAAAACGCAATTGCGTGCTGTCCTCGGCAATGATGATCGGCACATCTTCTACTTCACCCGCCTCTTCATTTTCCGGCATTGACTGAAGCACATAGGCCTGCGCGGCTTCTGCCCGCGCTATTTCCTTACCTTGCGCATGGTGATTTTTCAGGCGGCGTTTATAGCGCCGCACCCGCTTTTCAAGCTTTTCCATGGCCTCGTCAAAAGCGCCATAGGCATCCCCGGCATCCCCTTCGGTTTCCAGATAAACCCCGGAGGCCAGATGCACATTGGCTTCACATTTGATCATTGGTCCATCGCGGGTGAAAACAACATGGGCATCAGCCGGGCGATCAAAATATTTATGGACACCAGCTTCCATTTTCTCCGCCACATGGATTTGCAGCGCCTGACCCAGATCAATACCTTTACCACTAATTTGGACGTCCATTTTGCCTCCTTGAAAGCTACAGCTAAGAAATAAAGGCCGGTCCGTAATGCGGACACGGGGGATGGTGAATACGGGGTTAAATCGGTCCCTCGGAAAGAATGAGGAACCTCCCCCTATATAGGGTCGATGGCATCAGCTTAAACCAGATTGTGCAGCTTTGTCCAAAAAAGTCAGGGCTATTTTTCCCCGCCCCCAATGCTATTCAAATCAATTGGGGGGGAAAATTGATGAAGATCAAACCATTGCGATAATTTAAAATTTTGCGGGAGGCCTCAAAAAGCTTGGCGCAATAAACGCCGCCTCTGCACGGAAGACGGTATCTTCAGGGCTTCGCGATATTTGGCTACTGTCCGCCGGGCAATATTGATATTTTCTTCTTTAAGAATTTCCACCAGACGATCATCCGACAAAACCGAATCAATAGTTTCGGCTTCAATCAATTCCTTTATGCGCTGACGTACAGCTTCGGCAGAATGGCTACGCCCGCCGACTGTCGTGCCGATGGACGCG
>JALSJA010000180.1 GCA_026989615.1 Parvularculaceae bacterium
GGGCTCTAGGGCAAGTCTATAGCCATAAATGCAAAAAGTCGACCCTTCGAGAAGAAAGGCCGACTTTCTTTGCTTATTATCGAATGCTGGATTAGCGTTTCGAGAACTGGAATGAACGGCGGGCTTTGGCCTTGCCATATTTTTTCCGTTCCACGGCACGGCTATCGCGTGTGAGGAAGCCGCCCTTTTTGAGAACGCCACGCAATTCCGGCTCGTAATAGGTGAGCGCTTTGGAAATGCCATGGCGTACAGCGCCAGCCTGACCGGATGGTCCGGAGCCTTTGACGGTGCAGACAACATCATATTGATCTTTGCGGTCCGCAGCGATCAAGGGCTGTTTGATAATCATCTGCAAAACCGGACGGCCAAAATATTCTGCCTGGTCTTTGCCATTGACTGTAATCTTGCCATTACCGGGCTTGATCCAAACCCGGGCAATGGCGGTTTTGCGTTTGCCGGTAGCGTAAGAGCGCCCTTGAGCATCGATTTTTGGCTCGCGAATAATTGCTTGCTCTTGCTCAGGCACCACAGCGTCAGTAGCGACGTCTTTTAAATCTTCCAGAGAAGTTGCAGTCGTTTCACTCATTATCGTTTGTCCTTAGGCGCGTGAATTTTTGCGGTTGAGAGCGGCAACATCCAGAACTTCCGGTGATTGCGCTTCATGGGGATGGTCGGGACCGGCGTAAACGCGCAGGTTTGACATTTGCTGGCGCGCCAATGGGCTTTCCTTTGGCAACATCCGCTCGACAGCTTTTAAAACCACGCGCTCGGGATGTTTGCCGCCAATGATCTTGTCCATGCTCCGTTCTTTAATGCCGCCCGGATGGCCGGTATGCCAATAGAACTTTTTGTCGGTCATTTTTTTGCCGGTAAAGACGACCTTCTCGGCATTGACGACGATGATATTGTCACCGCAATCAACATTGGGGGTGTAGGTTGGTTTGTGCTTGCCGCGCAGTCTGGTGGCAATGATGGATGCCAGACGACCAACGACGAGGCCCTCTGCATCAATCAACAACCATTTTTTCTCGACATTGGCGGGCTTCAAATTGAAGGTTTTCATGTCCTTGGGGTTCCGAATTTATAGCGTTGGTTGAAATTACATTTGGAAGGCCGGGTTATAGACGAGAAAAAATGCCGGTCAAGAGATTTATCCCTTGGACCGGCCTTAAAACCATATATAAAACAAATGATTAGATATGCGGTATAAAAATACCTCATATCATGGGGTTTTTGCCTAAAACCAGTAGGAATTGCGCAGGCGTTGCAGGAATAAGGGGGTACGGCTTGGTGTCATGGCGATGGTCCAGACCGGATTGTCCCCTTTTACGGCCTCAAAGCTCTCCACGGCAATGGCATAGCGATTGACCTCGATGCGCGCCCACAGGGTTGTTTCCTGTTCCATGCCCGGCAGTGACGAGCGAATGGTGATGCTGTTACCGGTTTCTTCAATCACTGCCCCGCCATTGCGGAAGATATTATAGCTTTTACCGGTTTCCTCATTGAACAGGCGTCCGCGAATAGTGCCGGAGCGGATCATGCTATCAAGGTCCCGGGGCAAGCCGTCGGGCAATTCTACGACGATGGTGATATTATAGGCGTGATAGCCCTCTTTATCGTCCTGATAGCTGACATTTGTATAAAGGGCAGATTGGATAAGTGGTTGCTGGCGATGGGCGGCGCGGGGCCCTGCCCCATATACCGCATGTTGCAGGCCTTGTTGCAGAGCAAAACCGCCCAAACCGCTGCCCCATGCAGCCTCGCGCATGAAACCGGCATCCAGACGTGCCTCTGCGGCTGGCGGCGGCAAGGACTCCTCCATGGGGGCGTTGAGCGCGCCGCCCAGATCAGAAGGGGCAATGGTCATCAAGGCTGCCAAAACGCCAAAACCTTGCGCGAAAGCGGCTTGAAAGCTGACGGGCTGGAAATAGAAGATTGAAAGCGCCCCAATGGCCATCATGATGAGCAGCACCGCATAAAGCGGCAATTCGCCAAATCCGAATACGGACCCCAGATAGCCCATCCAGCGATTGATGACGAACAGGGCGGAAGCATCGGCGCTTTGCTGCAAATCAACCAGCATGGCAATGACAATGCCGAGCGCGCCGGCAAAAGAAAGCCCGAAATAATCCGAAAATCCGAATTCCGATGGTAATTTATTGACCTTGCGATCCCCATAAGCCATGGCTCAAACCCTCCCAAAATACCCGATATTTCCCAAAAAACAGTGTTATGGCCCGTCTGCGGGCACAGATAGCAAGACAGCGGGCCTCTCCAGAATGTTATGCTATCACAGAAAGCGGCCAGTGCAAGCGGGCCAGATTGGCCGAGAAATATGCTTTTTCGCCCTTACACCTGCCATTACGTCACCTTCCAGAGCCTATTTTCGTTTTGATGGAATCAAAACCGGGCTTCTAAGCTTTTGTTGTTTGAGCACTTCTTATCCGAAAACCGGCCTCACCCTGAGGAACTGCGAAGCAGAGTCTCGAAGGGCCCACTTTTCGGGCAATGCCCCAGGGAC
>JALSJA010000181.1 GCA_026989615.1 Parvularculaceae bacterium
CCCAAAGGCGCTTTGCCAATCTGGCAGAGAGGCTTGAAGGATATGAGCATATTGTTGCGGCGGTGGATGAGAATTATTCGGCGCTTGACCTGATAAAAGGCGCAAAAATCACCCGCCATCCGCTTAATCTGCAAAAATCCTCCGGCCTGTCTTTTGCTAATTTTGGAAAAATCGCCAAGGCGCTGGATATAATGCACCCCGATATTGTCTGCACCTATAATTGGGGCACCATAGAAGCGGCGCTGGTGTTGAAAAAACGCTCGACACCCCATTTTCATTTTGAAGACGGTTTCGGCCCCGATGAATCCATCACCCAACAAAAGCGCAAAAGAATATGGCTGCGTCGTTTCGCACTTTCGGGGCGCAATACGAACATTATCGTGCCGTCACAATCGCTTTTGGGTTTGGCGCAAAAGCGTTGGGGCTTTAAAGCGAAGAAAGTTATTTATATCCCCAATGGTATTGACCTTGCGCGGTTTCGGCCCATGGTCCGTGATCAGGATCGTTTTACTATCGGCACCGTTTGCGCGCTGCGCCGGGAAAAAAACCTGCATCGCTTGCTGAATGTGTTTGCCATGCTGCCCCATGATACAAAATTGATGATTGTCGGCGATGGCCCCGAGCGCCAAAACCTCGAGGATTATGCCACGCGTCTTGGTCTGACAAAAAGGGGATTGGCCGGACGGGTCAAATTTATCGGCCATGTGGAAGATGCGGCCAGCTATTATGGCCAAATGGATGTGTTCGCGCTCACTTCCGACACCGAACAAATGCCCTTGGGAGTTTTGGAGGCCATGGCTTCGGGCCTGCCGGTGGTGGCGACCAATGTCGGCGATGTCTTGGCTATGGTGGCGCAGGAAAACCGCAAATTTGTGCATGATTTGGGCGATGCGCCGGCGCTGGCGGAATCTCTGTTATGGCTTAAGGATAATCCGCAAGCCCGCATGAATATCGGGCGCAACAATAGAAAACGCGCCGAGCAGGGATATTGCCAAACAAGGATGATAAAAACCTATCAGGCCCTGTTCGACGAAGCAGCGGGGGGACAGGGATGAATTATTCTTTCCATCTGCGACCGATCACAAGCCCTGATGGTGTCATGCCCCTGTGGCGCGAGATCAGCAATGGCAACACACCGACAATTTTTCACAGTCCGGACTATATTGCCTGCCTGTTGAAGCAGGCGCAAGGAACACAAATTCATCTGCTGATTGGTGAGGCGGGTAACAAGCCGTTATTGCTTGGCCTTATCGGTAAAAGCGATGGGCTTATTCGCCATTTTCATCTGGGTGAAACTGGAGACAAGGCGCTGGATTCTATCTATGGCGAATATAATGATTTCCTGATGGACCCGGATGCGGGGGGCGCCGCAGAGGATTTACGCCAACAGGCGGTGCAGTTTCTTTTGCAGCAAAAAGGGGTGGACGCTCTGATTGCCCGCAATGCGATACCGGATCTTGTCAGGGCCATGGAGAAATTTTCGGGCAAAGTGCATATTTTTCAGGATCAACATTGCTGGCAGATGGGTTTGCCGGAAGATCTGCAAGAGGAATATTTCATCCCTGAAAGTGTGAGCGCCAATAGCAGGCGACAAATTCGCCGCGCTGTAGAGCTTTACCAAGAGCGCGGGGAGATCAGGGTCACGCAAGCAGAAGACGAAACAGCGCGGCTTGCCTATTGGCAGGAATTGGCGGGCCTGCATCAGGCAGGCTGGCAGGGGCGCGGACAGGTGGGGGCTTTTGCCAATCGGGCGTTTTTGCGATTTCATGAAAATCTGATGCAGGAGGCGCCCGAAAAAATTTCCCTCTTGCGCATAAGCGCCGATGATAGCGTCATCGGGATTTTATATAATTATATTCATGGCACATGCGTTAGCAATTATCAGGCAGGCTTTGCCTTTGAGGAGGATAACCGTTTAAAGCCCGGCCTCGTGGCGCATATTTACGCTGCCGGATTTTATGCGCGCCAAGGCTTTCAAACCTATGATCTTCTGGCCGGGGATGCCCGCTATAAACAATCTTTGGCTATGAAAGGCATGAGATTGCGCTCGGTTGAACTCAGCAAAAAAACACCCCGCACAATATTAAGAGATTTTACGCGAGGCTTGCGCGGGAAGTGAAGGTGCGTTTATTCGCCATACCCTTCACACCCGCAAAAATGCATCAAACATCACCAGCGACCAGATCTCCTGACCATAATTCATTTTGCCCGATTGATGGTCGGTAATGAGGCGGCGAATGTTTTTGGGCTGGAATATTTCGCTTTCCTGCCAGTGCTTTGAGGCGAGAAAATCCGATAGGATCGAGTGATCCTGGCGCAGCCAGCGATCCACCGGCATGTCGAAGCCTTTTTTCGGGCGATAGAGAATATCCTTTGGCAGGCGTGGCGCCAGCGCTTTTTTCAGGATTGCTTTGCCTTCATGGCCGTCAATGCGTTGGTGTGGCGGCAGGCGCAGGGCCCATTCCACCAGATGATGGTCGAGAAACGGCACCCGCACTTCCAGCGAGGAGGCCATAG
>JALSJA010000182.1 GCA_026989615.1 Parvularculaceae bacterium
GGCTTTTTTCCTGCAGCCCATGGACGAGGCTCTGGACGGCAGCGGGTTTTCCCGCCATATAACCGCAACCATTGAATATTGTCAGGCCCATCCCAAATGGCGCTTGTCATTGCAGACCCATAAGATTATCGGCATTCCCTAGAGTACTTCTGCGAAAAGTGGGTCCTTCGACAAGCTCAGGATGAGGCCGGTTTTCGGAGAAGAAGTGCTCAAAAACAAAAACCTAGAGCCTATCCGGTTTTGATTCCATCAAAATCGAAAAGGCTCTAGAAAAGAGCGTCGATCTTCGCCCAAGGAATTATAAATCCCATGCGTATTGTAAAAACGGTTACTTTTGATGCCGCCCATCACCTTCATCTGGACAGTGAGAACCGGCCCTATAAACGCCTGCACGGTCATTCTTTCCAATTGGATGTGGAGATTGCCGGGTCACCCGATGAAGATGGTTGGGTTGCGGATTTTGCGGATATTACCGAAGCGCTGGAAGATATTCGCAAAATTCTGGACCATTCTTTTTTGAACGAGATTGAAGGGCTGGAGATACCGACATTGGAAAATATCTGCCAATTTGTCGCCAAACGCTTACAGCCAGAATTTCCCGGCCTGTCGCGGGTCAGTGTTTCGCGCCCGTCAATCGGGGAAGCCTGTCATTTTGATGTGGTGTCAAAGTAAAACATTGCTGTAAAAATCGCTTCGCCCACAAAAAACCGCCCCGAATATGAGGCGGTTTTCTTTGTAAGGATATTGGCGCTTTACTGAAGCGCTTTTGCGGTTGTGCGGGCAATGCGCCGGAAGGCGTCTTTGGCATCACCCCAGACAGCCATGGTCGGGATCGGATCTGATAGCGATCCAAAATAATCATCGGACAGATTGGCTATCTCCTCGCCATTGACAATGAAGGAAATGTCGACAGCGGCACCACCGGCATAGAGGGAGCGATGGCTAAGGCTTGGTTCGGCGCGATAGTCGGCCATGGTCGGGCGATTGGAACGCAACTCGGTGATGGTGGCCTGTACGGTCAGCACATCTTCGCCGGGGGCACCAACCAATGTTTTCGACTTGCCGATTTCCATGGCGAGGCGTTCACGCAAATCCTCGGCTCTGGCGGCAAGATCCTTCTCGCTGACCGGGCGTTCTTTCTGGTAACGTCGGGGCAGTGGGCGCACTTCGCGATTGGCCAGATCATCGGCAATTTGCACTTCCGCAATATAGACCTTGCTGTAAGCGCTGAGATCGCTGGCATTGGCGCCGGTAATGGCAAGTCCGGCAAAGGCCAGCAATAGGGCGAAAAATTTATAGGGTTTGAACATGTCGAATACTCCTTTTGGGGTCGGCGTTTTGATATGGGTCGGTATTTTATAGCCATTAGCAAGGCTGGAGGCGACGCAACATTCAAGGCAATTATAGGGTTTGAAATATGGCGATTCCAAGGAAGCTCGCATCAGTGTGACCGGAATAAGGTAAATTTCAAACAAAACGCCGGTTTTGAAGCCATCAAAACCGGCGTTAAATGTTATCACATTTGAATGCGGCGGCGTTTGGAGCCTATTTTCGTTTTGATTCCATCAAAACCGGATAGGCTCTAGCGGCCAAAGAAATATTGATCGCTGTCATTTTCCTCATCGCGGGAGACGAAGGATTTCGCCGTTGGGGCGACATCATTGATGATTTTCGGAAGATTGCCGGTCTGGTCGGAAATGTCGATTTCGCTGTAACCGGCTTTGACCCGAATATCATTATTTTCAATCAACCCGTTGGCGGTATAGATTTTCACGCCATCGCCATCATTTTCAAAAATCTCGTTAAGGCGTAACAGGATTTGCTTGGCATCGCGACCCAGCAATACGCCGGTGCCACGATTATTGAGAATTTTATTGGCCACGATAGTGGCATCTCCTTCACCATTATAAACAATGCCCTGTCCATTACCGGCAATGAAATTGCCAGACGCGGTGACCGAGGCAACGCCGGTCATGTGGACGCCGGTATAAAGATTTTCGGTAATGTTGTTGTCAATCAAAGAGGTGCGATCCCAAAGCGGGCTGCGCTGGGCAACGAGAACACCATCAAGACCGCCGGTGATGGTATTGCGCTCAAGCTGCGCGGTGCCGCCGGTGATCTCTATCAAGGATCCGTTATGCACACGACCACCATCAATGGTCGATTCCTTCATGGTGAAGATGCCGGATTTGATCGCGATGCAGGCGGCGCTACCCTGTGCATTGCTATTGGCAATGCGATCATAGCTATTGTCCTGTTCATTGTTGAACAGGCCATCATAGGTGGATGGTCTTTGCGTGGCGGATGGGGCCGTGCGGAATTCCACATTGGAAATCAGAGCGCGGCTGTCATCAGAAAAGGGCTCGAAATTGAGGCATGGTTTGTCGGCGCGGGTTGCGATAATCCGTACCGATGCGCCGGGACCACGATCCCCCTGAATGGTGACGGCTTTGCGAATGTCGAGATTTTCGTGATAATCCCCCGGCATCACGACGACAACGCCGCCCCAATCAACCGCATCAACCGCCGCCTGAATGGACTGATAGCTACCGGTTTTGCCGCGTCTGGTGTCGACAACCACATAATCGGGCTTGTCTTCTTCCTTGGCCTCAGGGGTGGTGCTGTCCTTGCCGGTCTGGTTTTGCGGCGTGATGGTGGGCATGCCGCCAAAGGTTTGCGCATGAGCCATGCCCGGCAAAACAAGCGCCAGTGCCGCGCAGGCGAGGCCGATTTTGGATCCAACCTTCGAAGAAAGGGGGGCAATCTGTGGGATAAGTTTAATCATAACTACCTCTTATATCCGTGGCCGGAACTGTTTCATAAAGTTTCATCAATTCACCGCGAGCCGGTTCATAGCCAAGCGCCACAGCCTGCCCCAGATGATAGGTGGCCTTCCCAACATTGGGCAGAATTTTGTCTTCACCCTGGGTGCCATCGCGATAATAGACGCCGAGGGCATAATGGGCGAGGGCATAGCCATAATTGGCCGACTCTTTGAGATATTTTTCGGCCTTTTTACCATTGGCCGGAACGCCAATGCCTTTGGCGTTCATAATACCATAGACATAGAGCGAGCGCGGATGTTTGCGATCGGCAGCCTGTTTGATCAGTTCCACTTTCTGGTCGAGGGTCAGATAGCCGGTGCGCACTTGCGCTTTTTCCTCGGCGGTCATATTGCCTTTGCGTTCAACCAGCGAATATTGGAAATTGCGAATAGCAATCCGGCTCTCCCGGCCAAGCGATCCATCAATCGGCCCGAGATAATAACCAAGGGCGGCCAGAGAGGCCTGAATGAGATGGTCATTATTGGCAAATTCGGTTTCGATATTGGCCAGCGCCTGCGCGGCTTCGCGGTCACGCAATTCTTTTAGCTTGCGCTCCATTTCTTCCTGTTTCGGGGTTTTGTGCCCCTTATAGGGTTCTGGCAAAGGCGGCTGCCAGTTGGCGGCTCTTTCTTCTGCCTTCTCGATATCTTTCTTGCTCATCAACGGCATCAGCTCACCGGCTGTTGCGGTGGCGGCGGAATTGGAATTTGTATTGCGGCCGCTGGCGAGAATAAAATATTGCAGCGCTTTGACATTATCCTTGGGCAGGCCGGCACCGGTCATATACATTTTGCCGAGGCGGTAGAGGTCAAATTCCGATTCGGATTCAAGAATGGATACCACTCTTTTTTGCGCATTGGCGACATCCTTGTCAGACATGGTGCCCATCAGTTCGGTGACCCGCGCCTGGGCCCGATATTTGGCATTTACATCGCGCCATGTGGGGCTTTGATTATAGCTTTCAAAATCATGATTGGCGGCCAGAATATACCAGGCAAGAGCGCGGGATTTATCCTGAATGATGCCGGTGGTGGCCGGGTCGACCAAAGCAATATCCGCCTCGATCATGGCGCCGGAATAAATATCCCCGAGGGCGGTTTTGGATTTCACATCCCCCGCCGTGGCATAGCGACGAAACAAATCCTGTGCATTTTCATATTTGGCTTGCGAATAGGCCAATACCGCATCGTCAAAATCTGCGTATGCAATGCCTGTCAGGGCAAATGCGCCAACGCCAAGCGCCAGTCCCGCAACCGCCCCGCGGATAAATTTTCCAGACCGTAAATTACCAAACTGAAACCCGTCAGGCTTCAACCTTTCTGGTCGATGCTTTTTCATCTTCTGTCCCACCATTATTTCAAAAACTCCCCTCGAACATCCACTCGAACGCAACCGAATATTTACCATCCAATCGCCGATTCTTTAACGCAAAATCCGCGTCGTCACTCCTTTGTCCGCCCGCCCTTTTCACCATCAGGCAGGCTGGCAGACAGGCTGGCAGACAGGCCGAATGGCGGTGCCCCGACAAGAAGAATCGGAAGGGGCGAGTCAGTCTCAAGGCAAGGTTAACACTTTTTTGCGGAAATGGCAGTCCCACTGGCTTAAAAGTTAACCTATTATCTGGCAGTATAGGGTCGTTTGGGGCGATTTGAGGGCTTAAACCTCGCCTTTCTGGTGAATTTCCTTAATTCTTGTGACCAGAAAGACGCAATGCCCGCTATTTTCCTCTAATAAATTAGCAGAAAATCCCGCCCCCTTGGCGTAATGGGGAATGTCGATTTTGGCGATAGGGTCATCGCAAATGATTTGAAAGTGATTTTCCTGTGGATTTTGCCGGATTGCAGTTTCGAGCTTCAAAACCGGCACCGGACAGCGCAGGCCGGTTGCGTCAATCATAAAGGGTGCGGGATCAGGCGGCATAAGAGATTTTAAGCAGCGTGGCCGGGCTGGCCTGCGAGCAGGGCGCGGCGAATTTCCTGCCATTCCTCGCTATTCTCAACTTCTTCTGTAGACGGATCAATATCCTGTGATGGTGCCGAAGAGGCGGATATGGGGTTGACGAGGCGTTGATGGAGATCCAGCCATTGCAGGTCCGGGCGCAGGAAATCCCGCGGATAAAGAACCGCCAATTCACCAATCGGATTTGCGCCTCTGGTGGATATCATGCGCATGGCAGTGATCGCATCGCCATTGGCCAGAAGCGGGATGGTGCTGACCACTTCCCGGGCGCGTGCCTGCAGACGGGCAATAGCGTCGCCTTGGGCCTTGTTGATGCGCTGCCAACGCAGGGTTTTGGGGATGGCAATCTCGCTGGCACCAGACCATAGCAACGCTTTTTGCCGATCCTCGCCTGTGGGGAAATAGTTTTCGGCAAGTTTAATGCCGCCGGCCCATTCGATTTCCCAAGCCATGCTGGCCAGGGCTATCTGGCTGGTTAATCGTGTGCCCATGCAGGCAATGCGCACAGCGCCGCGCCATTGCTTGGCCTGCCAAGGCAAGGGTTTGGGCAACAGGCCGGTGCCAGCGGCGACCATTAAATCCGTATGCGGAACAAACTCCAGAAACAGCGGACGGTGGCGGCGGGCAATATGCTGGAACAGCTCCAGTGCTTTTTCTTCATGGGCAAATAGCCAAGTGCCGCGTATAATCTGCTGGCCCGGTTGCGCCAGTCTTACCCGTAGCCCATGGCGGTCGCGGCGCATTTCCTCAAACAGACCGGCCTCGGCAGCCAGCGCCGGTTTTGCAAATCGGTCGGCAAAGATTTTTTGCGGCAAGCCAAGCCCGATATTATGGGCGGCCTTTGCCAAAGCCTGCCAGCTGGCGTGATGCTCGAAATGGATCATGCCGGTTTCCGCTTCGAGAATTTCAACTCTGTCGAGATAGTTTTTACTGATGGCGACAATCGGCCGGTGGTCGTGCTCTTGTCCGTCGGCAAGCTCGAATTCGGAGGCAAAAGCAAACTGGCGCAACAGATCATGGGCGATGCGATATTGCGCGTCATTTTGGGGGTGCAAAACCGCTACCGGCAGCGGACCGATGCCATCATGGCGATGCAGGGCCAAAAGTCCCGATGGGGCAATATTGGCATCAAATAGCGATGTATTGGCCAAATCCAGCTGGCGCTCGGCAAACCCCTTTTTGACCATTTCTTTTTGTAACTGGTCGAGCTTTTCTTCTGTTTCCTGTGTTATCTCCCGCACCCGCCGAAACATCGCCGCAGGCGGGGTCTCCAGCAGGGTGGAAAGGCCAAAATGGGCCGCCAGGGATTGCCGCAAATCGTTCAGGGATTGCGGAAAACCGGTCTGCTGGGGAATACGGACAGGACTCATATCGGGCGGTTTTTCCTAAAGGCTTGAAATTTCTAAACTTAACAGCCCAAAACACGCTGTTTCGGGGCTTTAGGTCAAGGGAAGGGGTGGGTTTTGAAGACTTCCTGAAATCTGGACTGTGAATCCGTCCATTTTGCGGTGTCAGCGCATACCCAGCCGATTATCTCAATTATTTCCTGATGGGTTTTTTCGGTATCCCGATTAAAAATAGGTTCATGGTGGGCAACCCGATTACGAAACCGGCGTAACGCATTGGCACGGCCATGGATCACTGTTCGGGACTTGCTCCCGCCCACTAAAAATGCCCTATAGAGTGATTGTCGCCACAGCGTTGAGTCATATCTTCGTGCGAGCAGGCTGACCCAAAAGGCCAGCTTTAATTCTGCAACAATGTGACCGGCGGTCAGTGATTTCCCTTTTCTGCGCTGTAATTCGTTGATCGCTTTTTTAACCGATTGCCGTGTGTTTTGCGCGAAAGGAGGTCTTTGGGTGAAGATCCAGTCTGCACCATAAGAATCGGATAATTGGTGGTTTATTGCATTGCGAAAACTAATTTCGAAGCACTGAAGGGGTATATAGAATGCTTCAGAGAGCCTTGCATTATATTCATATAGCGATAATGCGCTATCTAAACAATTTTTTGTTGCGTCATAATAGCTTTTTAGGCGCTCGGTTGAGAGGAATCGTTCAAGTTTGGTGTTGTTATCTGGTGTTCGTGTGAAGTCCACTTGTTTTTAACCTCCATAAACCTATATTGGGAGCGTATACCCCGGGTCGGCCTCTGCTTCCAGCATGCTCCCGGGGTCAGTCGTTTCAGCTTATCAGTTGACTCGGCTTATCAGTTGACGGAGTTGGCGATTTTTAAAAACCCGGGGATGGCTGGAGCCCTGCCACAACCTACCATTGTCGCACCAATGCTATCATGATGTTCAAGCCCCATGTGCCAATCATAACATTGTCCCCACGCGCCCAATTGTCGCGCCTCTACCCCCCCTATATTGCTGGTTTTTGCCAAATCTTGCGCGGGGCCAAGTCCCCTGTTGCGCCGTGAAAAGAGCCATGCTAACACCCACCGACTTTGCACGGGTCGGGCTTTGGAAGCAATTCGAGGGGCGGCCTGAAATCATAAGACTATCAATAGGTTAGGGTCTGGCCGCGCGTCCGATAATGAGCGCTCACAAAGGTCGGGCCAAAGATAAAGATAAAGGCCTTTTGTTAAGGAGGGGTCCGGCACATTTCATGACAGCTTCTACTGGTGGCATATCCGAACTTGGGCAACGTTATGCTTCTGCCTTTTTTGATCTGGCAGAAGAAGAGGGCGTTTTGGACGCCGTCGAAAGCGATGTTCGGGCTCTGGTCGATATTATCGATAATTCCGATGAATTGCGCAGCTTTCTGGCCAATCCGACCTTTGACCGTGACAGTCAGAATAGCGCGATGATGGCGCTGCTCGTCAAGGCTGATGCCCATCTCTTGCTTAAAAATCTTATCCAGCTTGTGATAAAAAATGGTCGCCTGTCCGCGCTTTATGGCGTGTTACAGGCTTTTTTAATGCGCGCCGCAGAAGCTCGCGGGGAAGTCTCCGCCGAGGCGATCACGGCAGCGCCCCTGAATGATGAACAGCAACAACGTTTGCGTGCCGAAATTGAAGCCAGTATTGGCAAGGCTGTAAACCTGACGCTTTCAACAGATCCCGACTTGCTGGGCGGCATGATCGTCAAAGTCGGCTCGCGCATGGTGGATTCATCCCTGCGCACTAAACTCAATCGTCTTAAACTCGCCATGAAAGAGGCTTGAAATAATTATGGAACTCCAGGCCGCAGAAATTTCCTCAATTCTGAAGCAACAAATCAAAAACTTTGGCAAGGATGCCGAGGTTTCCGAAATCGGACAGGTCTTGTCCGTTGGTGACGGTATCGCCCGTGTCTATGGTCTTGATAATGTCCAGGCCGGTGAAATGGTCGAATTTGCCAATGGTATTAAAGGCATGGCCCTGAACCTTGAAAAAGACAATGTCGGGGTCGTGATCTTTGGTGAAGACCGCGAGATTCGCGAAGGCGACACGGTCAAGCGGACACAAGCGATTGTGGATGTACCGGTTGGCAAAGGCCTGCTGGGCCGGGTTGTTGACCCGCTCGGCAATCCGATTGACGGCAAGGGGCCCATCGACGCGACCGAGCGCCGGTTGGTGGATGTGAAAGCGCCGGGCATTTTGCCGCGCAAATCCGTGCATGAACCCGTGCAGACCGGGATTAAAGCGATTGACTCGATGATCCCCATTGGCCGTGGCCAGCGCGAGTTGATCATTGGTGACCGTCAAACCGGTAAAACCGCTATCGCCATTGATGCGGTGCTGAACCAGAAAGACATTAACGCGCAGGCCAGCGATGATAGCGGCAAGCTGTTTTGCATCTATGTGGCGATCGGGCAAAAACGCTCAACCGTGGCGCAGATCGTAAAGACACTGGAAGATAATGGCGCGCTGGATTATTCCATCGTTGTGGCCGCCACCGCTTCGGAACCGGCACCGCTGCAATTCCTCGCGCCTTTTGCCGGTGCTGCCATGGGCGAATATTTCCGCGATAATGGCATGCATGCGGTTATCATCTATGATGATTTGTCAAAACAGGCCGTGTCCTATCGCCAGATGTCCTTGTTGCTGCGCCGTCCTCCGGGCCGTGAAGCCTATCCGGGTGATGTGTTCTATCTCCACTCGCGCCTGCTGGAGCGCTCCGCGAAACTGAACGAAGATCATGGTCTTGGCTCGCTGACGGCTTTGCCGATCATTGAAACTCAAGCCAATGATGTGTCGGCCTATATTCCGACCAATGTTATTTCCATCACCGATGGCCAGATCTTCCTTGAAACGGATTTGTTCTATCAGGGGGTTCGCCCGGCGGTGAATGTGGGTCTGTCGGTGTCGCGGGTTGGGTCCTCGGCGCAGATTAAAGCCATGAAACAGGTGGCCGGTAAGATTAAGGGTGAGTTGGCGCAATATCGCGAACTGGCAGCCTTTGCGCAATTCGGGTCTGACCTTGATGCGGCAACCCAGAAAATTCTGGGTCGCGGCGAGCGCCTGACCGAGCTGATGAAGCAGCCACAATATTCGCCTTTGCAGGTGGAAGAGCAGGTCTGCGTTATCTTTGCCGGTGTGCGTGGCTATCTTGATGACATTCCAACCAAACGGGTCGGCGCATTTGAAGAGGAATTGCTGCGCCTTTTAAGTGCCGAGCATGGCGCGCTTTTATCATCCATTCGTGACAGCAAGAAATTGTCCGATGAAGACGAGAAAAAGCTGACAGAAATTCTCGACGCTTTCGTGAAGAAATTTGCTTAAAAGCATTTGCTTGAAGGTTAAGCCTGATGCCATCACTTAACGATCTACAAATCCGGATCAAATCGGTTCAATCGACCCGCAAGATCACCAAGGCCAAGCAAATGGTTGCTGCGGCCAAATTGCGCAAAGCCGAAGAGGCGGCCAATGCGGCGCGCCCCTATGCGGAGCGTATGGAGAGGGTGCTGGCCAATCTTGCCGCTGGCGTATCTTCGGCCAGCGCGCCAAAATTGCTGGCGGGCACCGGCTCTGATCAGGTCCATTTGCTGGTGATTGCCACCGCCGAGCGTGGCCTTTGCGGCGGGTTTAATTCGTCGATTGTGCGCAAGGCTCGCGAGGAAATCATTCGTCTGCAGGGCGATGGCAAACAGGTGAAAATTCTCACCGTCGGCAAAAAGGGCCGCGAGCAATTAAAGCGCCTCTATGGGGAGTTGATGATCGATCACATCTCCCTTGCGGGCATCAAATCGGTCGGCTTTGAAAATGCGCAAGAAATTTCCGATATGATTTTGGGTCTGTTCAAAGAGGGCGGCTTTGATGTCTGCACCTTGTTCTTTGGCAAGTTCAAAAATGTCATGACCCAGATTCCGACGGCCCAACAGGTAATCCCGGCCAAAGCACCCGAAGGGGTCGAGGTGCGCGATCTCGATGGCGCGATCTATACCTATGAGCCCGATGAAGAAGCGATTTTGGAAAGTCTGTTGCCGCGCTTTATTGGCGTGCAGGTGTTCAAGGCCCTGCTGGAAAATCAGGCCTCCGAACAGGCGGCTTCCATGGCCGCCATGGACAACGCCACCCGCAATGCCGGCGATATGATCGACAAATTGCAATTACAGTTTAACCGGGCCCGTCAGGCCAAGATTACAACCGAATTGATAGAAATTATTGCCGGAGCGGAAAGCGTTTAAGCGCCCCATAAGCTTCACTGGCAGGATTTTAAGAGGAAGAAAAAGATGAGCACGAATAAAGGTCGCATTTCGCAGGTTATCGGCGCGGTCGTGGATGTTGAATTTGACAGCGATTTGCCGATGATTTTGAACGCGCTGGAAGTGGACAATCACGGCAACCGTCTGGTTCTGGAAGTCGCCCAGCATCTGGGTGAGAACACGGTGCGCACTATCGCCATGGACTCAAGTGAGGGTCTGGTGCGCGGTCAGGAAGTGATCGATACGGGCGAGCCGATTATGGTGCCGGTCGGCGAGGGCACTTTGGGCCGGATCATGAATGTTATCGGCGAGCCGGTGGATGAAGTTGGCCCGATCCCCCATGATGCCAAACGCGGTATTCACCAGGCGGCGCCTCCTTTTGTAGAGCAATCAACAGAATCGGAAGTGCTGATTACCGGCATTAAAGTGGTTGATCTTTTGTGTCCCTATGCCAAAGGCGGCAAGATTGGTCTGTTTGGCGGTGCCGGTGTTGGCAAAACCGTTCTGATTATGGAGCTGATCAACAATATCGCCAAAACCCATGGCGGCTATTCGGTGTTTGCCGGGGTTGGCGAGCGCACCCGCGAAGGCAATGACCTGTATTGGGAAATGATCGAATCCAAAGTGAATGTGGACCCCAAAGAGCATGGCGGCGATGCCACCGGCTCCAAGGCGGCACTGGTTTACGGCCAGATGAACGAGCCTCCTGGCGCCCGCGCCCGTGTGGCGCTGACCGGTCTGACGGTGGCAGAGCATTTCCGTGATCAGGGTCAGGACGTGTTGTTCTTTGTGGACAATATTTTCCGCTTTACACAGGCCGGTTCGGAAGTGTCGGCGCTGCTTGGCCGTATTCCTTCGGCGGTGGGCTATCAGCCAACTTTGGCAACCGATATGGGCGCCCTGCAAGAGCGCATTACCACAACCACCAAAGGCTCGATTACTTCGGTGCAGGCGATTTATGTGCCGGCCGACGATTTGACCGACCCCGCGCCAGCAACTTCCTTTGCCCACCTTGATGCGACCACGGTTTTGAATCGCGCCATTGCGGAAAAAGGGATCTATCCGGCGGTGGACCCGCTCGATTCGACCTCGCGTATTCTTGACCCGCGTGTCATCGGCGAAGAGCATTATCAGGTTGCCCGCGATGTGCAGAATATTTTGCAGCGCTACAAGGCCCTGCAGGATATTATCGCCATTCTCGGCATGGATGAGCTGTCGGAAGAAGACAAGCTGGTCGTGGCCCGCGCCCGCAAGGTGGAGCGCTTCTTGTCGCAGCCCTTTGATGTGGCCGAAGTGTTTACCGGTTCGCCCGGCATTCAGGTGCCGCTGGAAGCCACTATTGCCGGCTTTAAGGGGCTGGTCGCTGGCGATTATGACCATCTGCCGGAAGCTGCCTTTTATATGGTTGGGACCATGGATGAAGCCATTGCCAAGGCCGAGAAACTGGCGGCGGAAGCGGCGTAAATCTGCTGCTTTAAGGAGAATAGCCCATGGCCAAATTGATGTTCCACCTTGTATCTCCGGCATCGGAATTTTTCTCCGGTGAGGTCGATCAGGTCAATATTCCCGGTGCCGACGGGGATTTCGGTGTGCTGGCCAATCACACGCCCTTGATGACTTCGGTGGATTCAGGGGTGCTGGTTGTCATTAATGGCAGCGATGAGCAACGCATCTATGTCTCTGGCGGTTTTGCGGAAATCACCGCCGATGGCCTGACCGTATTGGCAGAATTTGCCTTGCCGGAAGCAGAGCTGAAAGGCGAGGCTCTGGCCCATGCCAAAGAGCGCGCAGAAACCAGCCTGAAACTTGCCGATACGCCCGCGGCGATCATCGCTGCCCAAAGAGCCGTGGACGCATTGGCTGCCTATTAGAGCCCGGTTTTGATTCCATCAAAACGAAAATAGGCTCTAATTAAACTGCGCCAGCAGTTTTGCCATTTCGTCGGGCGGCTCGGCGACAGCTTCCACCGGTGGTTTGTTTTTTGATAGAGGCAGGGTCAGGCTTCTGGCATGGAGCATCATCGGGCTGTCACTGGCCGCCCCATAAAGCGTATCCCCAAGAATGGGCAGGCCGAGTAAAGCAAGATGAACGCGAATTTGATGGGTGCGCCCGGTCAGGGGTTGGCATTCCACAAAAGAAAGTCCGTTTTTTCGGGCCAGTAATTTCCATTCGGTTTGTGCGGGGTTTGCGCGCGGGTGGTCGCCGGTTCGCATTTTGTGGACGCGTCCTGTCTTATCCTTGTAGAGCGGCAGATCAATCAGGCCCTGGGCGTGTTCCGGAACGCCCTTGCAAATCGCCCAATAGGTTTTTTGCGCCTGGCCTTGCGCAAATATCCTGCCCAGCCTGCGCAAGGCCTTGGGATGGCGGCCAAGGGCAAGACAACCGGATGTGTCCTTGTCGAGGCGATGGGCAAGCGCCGGTTTGCGCGGCAGACCGAATTGTAATTGATCAAAATAATCTTCCAGCGCCGGGCCGCCTTTGGGGCCTTTATGGACGTTGATTCCCGCCGGCTTGTCGACCACCAGAATCAATCCATCGCGATAGAGCAGGCGCTTTTGTAAATCCATCAGCCTTGCTCGCGCAGAAAATCCCGTAAGGGTAAAAAGGCGCGCACCACTTCGGCGTAAACTTCGCGTTTGAACGGGACGATGAGATCAAGACTTTCTTCCAGATCAGCCCAGCGCCAGTCGGAAAATTCTATCGCCCCATGGGCTTCAAGATCAATCTCGCTATCCTTGCCGGTAAACAACATGGCAGCCCATTTCTGGCGCTGGCCTTTCCAGTTTTTCTTTTTGTAGTTTTCCGGAAATTGATAGGTCAGCCAGCCGGGCGTGATGGTGACCAGCTTGGCCGAGCGCACACCGGTTTCTTCAAATAATTCACGCCGGGCCGCGTCTTCCGGGGCTTCCCCTTTGTCGATACCCCCTTGCGGGCATTGCCAGCCAAAAACCTCCCCCGGTTGGGACGGGTCGACCAGAACACCGATGCGCCGACCCAGCCAGAGTTGGCCTTTTTGGTTGAACAGGCAAACCCCGACATTGGGGCGATATTGGGATAAATCCACCGAAAGGTCCCTCGCAAAAACTACAGATTATTCACCAGCGCCGAAGCGGGAGCAAGGACAATACCCTTTTCTTCAAACCCGTCTATCCAGATCTGTAATTGTTGCAGGCTGGCCGGGGTCGCATAGACTTTTATGGTGACCCGGGTTTTGGCAAGGGCGCGTTGCTCGATTTGTTCCAGCATGCCGGTAAAGTCAGCCGATTGGGGGGTCAGGAGAAAGTCAACACTGCCATAGCTGGCGGACATGGATTGGGCCGCGCCGCGAGCCAGACCGGTATCGTCAATATAGGCCAGACCGGAGCTTTTCAGGGCGAAGAGAACCGGGGTGATGGCGGTCTGGTCAGAAGAAAAACTACCGCCCAAATAATTGGTGACCCCGTAAAATCCCTGAAAGCGGCTCAAAACCCAATCAAGACGCTTGCGATTATCGGCCTGACTGTGAAAAGTGGTCAGCGCCGCCGGCCCCAATTGCTCGGGGCCAAGACCGGCTGCTTCCATTGGTAATTCCACCAATAATTCATGACCCCGGGCGCGGGCGCGGGCTGCTTTGGCCGGCAGATTTTTGGCATAGGGCGCAAAGGCAAGGGTGACCTCGGGGGGCAAGGCAATCGCAGCATCCGTGAGGGCCGAATCAAGGCCAAGTCCGGCAATGATGATCGCAATTTTCGGGGTGTCGGCAGGGGCAGAAAATTTGCGGGCATAATGGCGCGAGGGATGGCGTCCGTCACTGGCAATTTTCGGCGTTGGTCCATATTCGCCAAGACCATCAAAACCGCGCTCCAAAGCGCCGGGAGGTTGCGAGATAATTTTTTGCACCAGCTTGTCTGGTTTGGTTTTGTTGTTTCCATCAGGGGCTATAGTGCCATCACTCATTCGAATGACAACGGCACCATCGCCCAGTTCCTCAAGAACATCGGCCATATCATCGGTCATGGTATTTTCTTGCTGCTCGCCCGTGGGCAGGGTAATGAGCCGTGCTCCGGACGGTAAAATTTCTTCCTGTGGCCTGTTTGTGTCAGCGCCGGTGTCGTCTGGTGAGGGCTGGGCCGTCGCCGCATTGGTGGTTTCATTGGCATTGGCAGTTTTTATGGATGTCGCGTCCATGTCATTTATGGTTGTTTGTGCCGAGGCCTGATTGGCCCAGTCCACCGGGGCGAATTGTTCCGGGGCATTATCAATGCTCAGCACCAAAACATCTTCTTGGTTTTTCTGTGGCGGGGTGAGAATAAAAAACAAGCCGCCGGCGATAATGGCCAAGAATAGCCCGACCCAGGCCATGATGAGCGGTCCGGGGCCGGATTTGCGCCGTCTTTGGCGGCGGGGAAGGGGGTGTTCGGTCTTTCGCATGGGGTTTCCCAAGGCTCCTTGCTCGTCCCATTAGAACCTATCCGGTTTTGATACCAATCAAAACCGGGCTCTAAGTCTTTGTTTTGCGCACATCGTGTCCGAAAACCGGCGCCAGACCGAGCGTGCTGAAATCCGACTTTCTTCGAAGTGCTATAAGCGAAATTCTGTAAGCTTTACACTCTAAGCCTGTTCGCAAAGAACAGTAAAAGGACTATTTTGCCCCTATGGTTTCGATTTCGCCGCAAAAGAATTGATGAATCCTTACACTTGGCTAACATAGGTAGAAATATTGCTGCCTTTGTCGGGCGGGCTTATCCCACGCATTATAAGGGGCAGGTTCTTGAAATAGGGTGCGCAAAACAAAAATCCGGCCATTTCCACGGCCGAAAGGATATAGGCGCAGGAGAGGAATTTTATGAACAAGGATAGTCAAACGCCTGACGCAGAAGATCTGGCCTTGCAGGCGGAGCAAAAGGAAGCCAAGGCCGCCGAAGAGCGGCGCCTCGCCCGTGCCAAACGCAGCCAGCGCCGGTTGCGGGCCCGCGCCAATTCAACTATTTTCGCCCGATTATTGGCAGCCAAGTCGAAATATGGGGCCCAAACGCGGGCCATCATCGATCCGGAAAATAAGGACCTGACCTATCTGGATCTGGTTCGCGGTGGCTTTGCCCTTGGCAGTGCGATTGCCAAATTTACCAGCCGCAAGGAAAATGTCGGGGTGTTACTGCCCACAAGCGCGGGTGCCATTGTTACCTTTTTTGCTTTGCAATCCATTGCCCGCGTGCCGGCCATGCTGAATTTTACGGCAGGCGAGAAAAATCTCACCTCAGCGATTAGCACCGCGCAAATTTCTACCATTTTAACCGCCCGAAAATTTATCGAAATGGCTGATCTTGGTGATTTGATTGAGGCGCTATCCAGCCATGCCAGAATTGTCTATCTGGAAGATTTGCGCGAAAGGCTGACCCCGCTGGATAAGCTGCGTGCGGCGGCCGGGCCAATCTTGCCATTTTTATTCTATCGCCCGCCTTCGCCAAAAGATCCGGCGGTCATTCTTTTTACATCAGGCACGGAAGGCACGCCCAAGGGGGTGGTGCTGTCGCATCAAAATATTCTGTCCAATGTCGAACAGATCATTGCCCATATTCATTTGGAGCCAACGGATATATTCTTTAATCCATTGCCGGTGTTTCATTCCTTCGGCATTACCGGGGGCACGATTTATCCCTTATTTGGCGGCCATCCGGTGGTACCCTATCCTTCGCCCCTGCATGTAAAGCTGATACCGGAATTGGTGCGACGAACCAGAGCCACTATTTTATTTGCCACGGATACATTTTTGCATCGCTATATGAAAACCGCACGGCAAGGGGCCTTGGCGAGCGTGCGCTATGCGGTTTGCGGGGCGGAGCGGGTGCGCGATGAAACCCGCGCCATGGCCAAGAGCAAGTTCGGGTTCAATGTTCTGGAGGGCTATGGGGTGACCGAATCGGCCCCGGTTCTGGCGGTCAATCAGCCGGGGGATATTCGCCCCGGCACTGTTGGCAAGGTTTTGCCGGGGGTTGAAACCCGCCTTGAGCCGGTTGAGGGCCTGGAAAGCGGCGGGCGGCTTTATGTGCGTGGGCCCAATATCATGCAAGGCTATTTGATGGCC
>JALSJA010000183.1 GCA_026989615.1 Parvularculaceae bacterium
CCCGGCTGGCTCCAAACGGATGACCCCATGGCGCTGCAAGGCGCTCATCATTTCTTTTTCTGTCAGTTGAATACCATTGATAAAAGACTCGATCACATCTTTGGGGGCATCGCCATCGGGAGCAGCATCAAGAGCGCGCTGGAAATTATCGGCTACCGTCAGCATATCGCGGGCAAAATTGGAAATACCGAATTTCGCCGCATCCTGCTTTTCCCGATCGGCCCGGCGGCGGGTGTTTTCCAGCTCGGCTGCAAGCCGCAACATGCGATCTTTGACAACCGCCAAATCCTGTTCCAATTGGGCAATTTGCGCCTCGGGTGATATTTCGGGTTCGGTCAAACTATCCGCTTCTTCACTATTCCCCTTATCGGCCCCGTTCTCACAAGGCTCAGCTTCATCTTCGGGAATACTGTTTTCGTGGTCAGCCATGGTTCCTGTTGATCCAATTCATGTTAAAATACCGCCGTCTTATCCCAAGACGTTCCGAACGCCGCATTTAGTCGCTCGCGGTGTTTTTTTCAAGCCATTTGCGGCCAGATATCGGGCAAGGCGAAAGGAATATCATGCTTGGCACTTCCGGGAAATCCACAAAAACCCCCTTAGACGACCTTATCCTTGTAGAGACCACGATTGGCACCCCTGAAGAAGCCAGGCGTCTGGCCCGCGCGCTGATTGAAGAAAGGCTGGCAGCCTGCGTTCAAATCTCGCAAATTACCAGCCATTATATGTGGCAAGACCGTGAGCAAGAAGAAACCGAATATCGCTTGCGCCTGAAAACCCGCGCAAGCCTGTGGCCACAAATCGAGAAATTCATTCAGCAGGCACACCCTTATGAGGTTCCGCAACTGGTTTTCTACAACCTATCTGGTGCCAGTGCCGACTATCGGGCTTGGGTATATGAACAAACCCGATAGGCCCTCACAGTAATTTCGTCACAATCTCGGCCGTATAATTCACCAAGGGTATAACCCGGGCATAGTTCAGCCTTGTCGGTCCGATGACACCAACCACCCCGACAATCTGCTTTGACTTGTCTTTATAGGGCGTCAAAATAAGGGAAGAACCGGACAGCGAAAAAAGCGGATTTTCCGAGCCGATGAAAACCCGCACTCCTTCACCGGATTTGGCCGATTGCAATAATTCAATCACATCCTTTTTACGCTCCAGATCCTGAAACAATAGGCGTACAAGCTCAATATCTTCCGTTGTCGCATTATCCAGCAAATGCGCCTGGCCACGCACGATAAGATTATCACCCCCTTGTGACAACGCCGCTACTCCCCGACGCACCAGCTCTTGTGTCAATTTGTCAAGATTTGCCCGGGCAGAAACCATTTCCCGCTCAATATCTTCGCGGGCTTCTGCCAGGGTGCGCCCTTGTAATTGGGCGTTTAAATAATTGCTGGCATCGGTAAGCGCGGATGCCGGCAAACCCTTGGGCACAGCAATCACCCGGTTTTCAACTTCGCCGGTGCTGGAAACCAATACCAGCAATGCCCGCTCGGGGCTGATCGATACCACTTCAATATGTTTTAAAGGTCTATCCGTTTTGCCGGTCAGCACAAGGCTTGCGGTCTGGGTCAACCCCGCCAAACGTCGCGCCGCATCCGCCAAGGCCGTGTCCAGATCCACCTTGTCTTTCATTTCCTCTTCAAGGGCACAACGCTCTTCCTTGTTGAGCGAACCGATTTCCAACAGGCCATCCACAAACAGCCGCAATCCCTGATCGGTCGGCATCCGGCCGGCTGAAATATGCGGCGAATGCAGGAGGCCCATTTCCGTTAAATCGGCCATGACATTGCGAATAGTGGCCGGCGACAAGGCAAGGGCCTTGTTGTGGCTCAGCGTGCGTGAGCCTACCGGATCACCGGTTTCCAGATAGCTCTCGACGATGAGGCGAAAAACCTCTCGCGAGCGGTCATCAATGCTTGTCAAAAGATTCATGGCTTTGAGTGTAGAGCATTTTCTGGTTTTGTGGGAACCGCTTTTCTATGGCCCCGCGATAACCGCAATACGATTTTCCGTCAAAGACGAAACAAAAATCCTGCCATCGGCCCCGCGCACCGCGCCGGTAACATCATGAAAGCCCCCTTGCGGATCTTGCCAGCTTTGCAAAATTTCGCCTTCCGGGCTCAAGCGCAGTAAAAAACTATAGGGTTCGGGGCGTGCCAGTGCCTGAAACCCGGGGATCCGATAGAGAATTTTACGCAATAAAGGCTTATCGGCAAGACCATCAATCGCGGGAGAGCGCGGACTCGGCAAGCCAATAAAATAGCCTCCCGCCGCATCCGGATTTATATTGTCCGGAAAGCCCGGAAGGTTATCGGCCCATATTTCTTTCTCACCCGCCCTTGGCCCGGCTATATAATATCGCCAAATGCGATAGCGGCCAGTTTCAATGACCAATATGGCGTTTTGCGCCATGGCAACACCATTGGCAAAGGAAAGCCCGGTTGCAAAAATTTCTGCGCTCCCGCCCGACATATAGGCCAGGACCCGCCCTGTTC
>JALSJA010000184.1 GCA_026989615.1 Parvularculaceae bacterium
GAATGGGTCGTCTCGCCGCGCTCCACCAACGCCACCATCATCGCAAAACGCTCGGAGCCTTTGACAAAATTCCCGGTGCCATCCACCGGGTCAACAATCCAGAACACACCCTTGTCATCCAATTGGTATAAAAGCGCCGGATCCTCGGCAACACTTTCTTCGCCAATTAGAACCGACCCCGGCTTTAATCCCAATAATTGCGGTTTGAGCCATTTTTCAGCGCGAATATCAGCGGCGGTTACCAAATCCTGCGGGCTTGATTTGCAGGATATTTCATCATCACGCAAATTCTGAAAACGTGGCATAACCTCGCGCTCGGCGGCAATGCGCAAAAGATTGGCAACCTGCTCATGCAAGCCCTCATCTTTTGCTGCACTGATAATATTATCCGGCATGAATGGCGTTGCTCGCTACGAGGTCCGATTGAAATTTTTTATAAAACTGGCCGCTGGATTTCGCACTCATACGCACAATGATGTGAACAGCCCCATTCTGGCGGCACTCTTCCACAACCTCCCCATGGGCATGGAGCCAGGCCATGGCCTGTCCCGCTTCCAGCGGCAAGTCAATCCTCAGCGTTTCATAATGGCGGGTCAGGATTTCATCAATCAGCATATAAAGCTGGTCAACCCCTTCACCGGTTACCGCCGAGACGGCAATTGGAAACGGATCATCCAGCGTCCCCAAAGCGGTTTCGCGCTTGATATCGCTGGCCTTTTGCAAAAGGCTTGCATCCTCTTTTTCCAGAAGATCAATCTTGTTCAAAACCTCGATCACCGGCCTTTGGTCATCACAGCCAATCCCCAGCTCCGATAAAACCTGCAACACATCCTGTCTTTGTGCTTCGCTGTCTCCATGCGAGGCATCACGCACATGCAAAATCAGATCCGCTTCCAAGACCTCTTCCAGCGTGGCACGGAAGGCGGCAACCAGTTGCGTTGGCAGGTCTGAAATAAATCCAACCGTATCAGAAACGATAAGCCGCAAGGCGCTTGGCAGGTCTACCGCCCGCATGCTCGGATCCAGAGTGGCAAACAGTAAATCTTCCGCTTTCACGCTGGCATTGGTCATGCGGTTGAACAAGGTTGACTTGCCGGCATTGGTATAACCCACCAATGCAATCACGGGATGCGGGGCTTTTTTGCGCTTGGCCCGTTGCAGGGTTCTTGTGCGCCGGACATTTTCAATCTGCTTCTTCAAGCGATCAATTTTTTCTGCCAGAACACGCCTGTCCGATTCAATCTGCCGCTCCCCGGGCCCGCCAAGAAATCCGGCCCCGCCCCGTTGGCGCTCCAAATGGGTCCATGACCGCACCAGACGCGAGCGCTGATAGGTCAGATGCGCAAGCTCGACTTGCAGCCGCCCCTCCTTGGTTTGCGCGCGCGCGCCAAAAATCTCCAGAATGAGCGCCGTGCGATCAAGCACTTTCACTTTCCAATGACGCTCCAGATTACGGTGCTGAACCGGGGTCAGCACGCCATCAAAAATAACCAGACCGGGGCGTGGGTCTTGCGCATCAAGCCAGATATTAATCTCCTCAACCTTGCCAAGCCCGATAAAAGTCGCAGGTTTTGGCACCGCCACCGTAATAATCTGTGCTTCAACCACCGCCACATGAATAGCCTCGGCAAGCCCAATAACCTCTTCCAGACAGGCCTCAGGCGCACGCAGGCGCGCCCCATCACCCTTTACCAGCGGGTGAAGGACAAGTGCATTTTCAACAATGTGATTTACTGATTCCAAGAGGCTATCCGGGGCTCCGCTTCCCTAATCGTCGCCCTCTTCACCTTCATAAAGTTGGACCGGTGTTGCGGGCATTATGGTTGATATAGCATGCTTGTAGACAAGCTGCGCATTTCCGTCTCTTTTCAGCAAGACACAGAAATTGTCAAACCATGTTACAATACCCTGCAATTTCACGCCGTTAACGAGAAAAATCGTTACCGATGTTTTGCTTTTGCGTAATTGATTGAGAAAACTATCCTGAAGATTTTGCTTTTTATCGCTCATGGTTGACCCTATGTAGCTGGTTCTATGACCATTGTTGCCTGTTTAAGCACAATTATGGAGTTTGACCTAATTTGCAAGAGAATACTCTAAAATGAGCATTTATTGGATGTTTTTGCCCCTTATAGTCGCTATCTTAGCCAAAATGTGCGATTGAACAATGCTAGTAGCACAACAAGTTCCATCCGCCCCAGTACCATGCCCAAGGCCAGAATAATCCTTAAATCACTGTTGAATATGGCATAATCGCTAAAAGACCCCGGCGCGAGGCTGATGAGCGGCCCAGCATTGCTGATAACCGCAACCGCGCCGGTTACCGCCAGTTCCAAAGAATGCCCGAAAATCGTAATCATCAAAACCATCAAGGCCAGCAGCATGGTAAAGGCGATAAAATGTATCCATACCGCCAGCTCATTGGCGGTGCCGGTTTCCGTCTGCACCCCATGGGGGTGGGCCAGCTTCCACAATTCCTGTCGGGCCCGGCCAAAGGTAATAATCCAGCGGATAATCTTTATCCCCCCGGCCGTGGACACCGCCGCGCCGCCAATAACCGCCGTCACCAGAACCGGCACCAGCTCCGGGCTGACCCCCATGGTAAAGCCATTGGTGGACAATATCGAGGCCGCATTGAAAATCTGCATTGGCAAAAGTGCCAGATTGCGCGAATCCGTCGATATCCAGTAAAGAAGCCCGACCAGAAGAATAAAAATAATAAACAGCCGTGTTTCCTTCTCACGCAAATCCCGAAGTCGCGCCCTCTGATCTGCAATCCGGACAATCAGGATAAAATTTACCCCGCTTAAAACCATGGTCAGAAAAACCGGAAAAATCAAAACGCTGTTTTGATAGGCAGCAAGCCCGCCTTCCTTGGGGATGAACCCGCCAGACGCCATCAGCGACAAGCCCATGACCAGCGCATCAATGGCCGGCGCCCCGGCAATGGAAATGGAAATTGCCGCAAATAGAGACAGCGCAATATAGATCGGAAAGAAACTGCGCAGGGCGGTGTTGAAGGTATGGAGATAGGCCGTCTCCCCGCCAAGACTAAAGGGCGGCGTTACTGTCGTCACGCCCAAAAATTGCGGGCGAACAAAAACCGCTGCCGCCGCCGCTAACGACACCAACCCGCCCAGAGATTGCAAAACCGCCCGCCACAACATGCCGCCATCACTGGCCCGCGCTTCAGCGGCATTGATCCATGCGCCAGTGGTCGTCATCGCTGAAACGGCTTCATACCAGCCATCAACAAAGGGCATCCCATCGAGAACAAAGGGCAGTCCGGCAAATAGCGGAACAATTAACCACCAGGCCAAAAGCACCAGAATAATTTCGCGCAAGCCTGATGCTTCTTTGTCACGGCTTTCGCGATAAGACGCATAATAAAGGCCACCCCCCAAGAACCCCATGAGCAGCGCTGCAAACGCAAAAGAAACAGCGCCGGATATATCCCGCTCCAGTAAAGCCGCAATCATCGGCGCTATGGCCGCCACTGCCAGAAGCAGAAGCGCACGGCCTAGATAAGAGACGATTGCTGAAGAATTCATCGGTTAAAAATATTCCAATGTGACCCGGAACATTTGTTCTACATCTTTGACATTCTCGCGCAAGGCCATGAGGACGACCCGATCATTGGCTTGAATAATCGTTTTTGCCGTTGGCAGAATGACCTCGCCATCGCGCAAAATCGCACCAACCACCACACCCGAAGGCAGATTGGTATCCTGCAATGTTTCCCCCACCAGAGACGAGGTTTCAAGAGCAATAGCATCGACCAGTTCTGCCGCCCCGTCCATAATGGAAAACACACCCTTAATGCGCCCGCGCCGCACATGCTGTAAAATAGTCGAAACCGTCACCGCTCGTGGATCAACAAAACGGTCAATGCCAACCGATTCACTAATCTCCCCATAAGTGCGCTCATTGACCAGACACAAGGCCCGATTGGTCCCTTCCCGCTTGGCAATGATAGAGCTTAAAACATTGACCTCATCGGAATTACTGACCGCAACAATGGTCTCGCAATCAGCCGCCCCGGCTTCCAGCAAAATATCGCGATCAAGGCCAGAGCCTTGAATAACAACCGCCCGCTCCAAATGCTCGGCAATATAATGGGCGCGATCCGAACTGGGCTCAATGATACGGATTTTGGTAAGATTATTATCGTCCAATGCCTTGGCCACATGATAGCCAATATTGCCGCCGCCAACGATGATGATTTTCCGGGCCTGCGTTGTCGCCTCTGACAATATCTGCAAGGCCCGATCCACTTTATTACGGTCGGCCACAAAATAAATATCATCCCCCTTGGTCAGTTCATCATCTGCATGGGGACGAAATATTTTACCCTCGCGGGCAACGCCGACAATCGTAATTTCAAGATCGGGAAATAGTTCTGCCACCTGCCGCAAAGGCGTATCGGTAATCGGGCAGGACTCTTTGATCTTCAACCCAACGGCCCAGATTCGGCCATCAGCAAAACTGCGTATTTCAAACGCGCTCGGCGTTGCCAGTCTTTGCAAAATAGCTTCGGCCACTTCCGACTCTGGCGAGATCACAACATCAATCGGAATATTGTTCCGGCTGAACAAATCGGCATATTTATTATCAAGATAGGATTCACCGCGAATACGCGCCATTTTGGTCGGCACATTAAACAGCGAATGGGCGATCTGGCAGGAAACAATATTGACCTCATCGGATTGCGTCACCGCGATGATCAAATCACTCTCCCCCGCCCCCGCTTCGGTCAGCACATCCGGATAGGACGCATTGCCAACAATTCCGCGCACCTCAAGGCGCTCCGTAATATGCCGAATTAAATCTTCGGACTGGTCGATAACGGTAACATCAAATTTTTCGCCCGCAAGGCGCGCGCAAATACCATATCCAACCCGCCCGGCACCACAAATAATTACCCGCATAGCTCTTCATCTTTCCTCGCCCTAAAAACGGGCCCATCGCCCTATATAGGCTGGTTGGTTACAAACGCCCAGACCCCGCATTATTCCCCTAGAGCACTTCCCGAAAACCGGCCTCATCCTGAGCTTGTCGAAGGACCCACTTTTCGGGAAGTCCTCTAGAGCCTGTTCGGTTTTGATGGAATCAAAACCGGGCTCTAAGTCTTTGTTTTGACGCGTTTCCGGACGGATAACCGGTATCCACTTATCCTGGAAACGCTCTAACTTCTTAATAATGTTAGGTTAATAGCCTATTTATCAGACGCGAGAGCTACTTTCCGCTCGGGCATTGGATTCGATCCCCAGCGCTTTCAGCTTACGGTGCAGAGCCGAACGTTCCATGCCAATGAAAGCCGCTGTGCGCGAAATATTACCGGAAAAGCGATTGATCTGGGCAATCAGATATTCACGCTCAAATTTCTCCCGCGCCTCGCGAATAGGCATGGCAATAAGCTGTTTCATGCCTTCCCCGCTTGGCATAGCCGGCCCAGTACTGACAATATCGTTGGGCAATTTTTCAACCGTGATATCGACATTCTGCGGCTCATCGCCCATCATTAACAAGGTGCGCTCCAGAACATTGCGTAATTGCCGCACATTGCCCGGCCAGTGATAGGCTTGTAAAGCCGCCAGAGCATCATTGGTTATGCCCCGTTGGCGAATGCCACCCGAAGCAGCAATACTGGTAATAAAGGCTTCCGCCAGTTCGGGAATATCTTCACGCCGGGACGCCAATGTCGGGGCCGAGATTGGTACCACCGAAAGACGATGAAACAGGTCTTTGCGAAAACGATCGGCTTCTGCCTCTTCCAGCAGGTTTTTCGACGTGGTCGAAATAATTCTGACATCAACCTCAACCGGCTCGGTGCCACCGACACGAATAAAACGCTGCTCCACCAAGACCCGCAGGATTTTACTTTGCGTTTCCATGGGCATGTCAGCCACTTCATCGAAAAGCAATGTTCCCCCATGCGCTTCTTCCATCAGACCAACCTTGCGTGGCTGCCCATCCTTGCCCTCAATGCCAAACAGCGCCTCTTCCATTTTATTCGGCGCGATTGTAGCGGCACGAACAATCACAAAAGGGCGCGACGAACGATGGGATTGGCCATGAATAGTGCGCGCCAACATTTCCTTGCCCGCGCCGGCGGGACCGGAAATCAGAATTCGGGATTTGGAATCGGCAATTTTTTCCACCAGCGAGCGCAACTGTACCATGGAAGAAGAATGGCCAATAAGCCCCATAGTGATGGATTGGGATTTAAGATCGGTATTCTCACGGCGTAATTGCGCCGTCTCCAATGCCCGATGTACCGCCAGCACCAGCTTGTCCACATTAAAAGGCTTTTCAATAAAATCATACGCGCCTTTGCGAATAGCCGCGACAGCCGTTTCAATATTGCCATGGCCGGAAATAATCAGCACCGGCAGTTCCGGATGCAATTCTTTAATCGCATCCAGAATTTCAAGTCCATCAAGTTTGGATCCCTGCAACCAGATATCCAGAATCACCAAAGCCGGCAGGCGTTTTTTCAACGCATCAAACACCGCATCACTATGGGCCGCCATACGCGGGGCATAGCCCTCATCTTCGAGAATGCCACTGACAAGCTCGCGAATGTCGCGCTCATCATCAACCACAAGAATATCGACACTCATTTTACACGCTCCTGCTTCGGGGAAGAATTGTTTTGCTCGGCATTGTCCGCACGAACCCGCACCGCACCTTTTAAGGGGATAATAATCGACACCCGCGTGCCGGTTTTACCGCCGAGGGTCAGATCATTTTCGAGCCGCAATAGGCCCTGATGCTCTTCAATAACCTTGCGCACAATCGCCAAACCAAGCCCGGTGCCTTTTTCACGCGTGGTCATATAAGGCTCGGTCAGGCGGTGGCGCGATTTTTCCGGCAGGCCCTTGCCATTATCAACAAAGGCAATGCGTGCATGGGTTTGATCACGATCAATCTCAACACGAATTTTACCCTTGCCGCTTCGCCCGACCCCGCCATTTTCAGGTTCGGAAATGGCTTCCACCGCATTTTTCACAAGATTGGTGCAGGCCTGCGCCAGCAAGCGCCCGTCGGCACGAATAAGGACCGGGGTATCGGGCGCACTAATTTCAAATTCGATTTCCGGCGCTGCCACCTGAAAAGTAAACACGGCTTCTTTAACGATCTCGCGCAAATCTTCTTCCCGCATCACCGGCTCCGGCATGCGTGCAAAAGAAGAAAACTCATTGACCATCCGACCAATATCACCAACATGCTTGATTATCGTATCGGTGCAGCGGGCAAAGACTTCCGGATTGGAGGTAATTTCCTTGCTATATTTGCGTCGTAAGCGTTCAGCCGAAAGCTGTATTGGCGTCAGCGGATTTTTAATCTCATGGGCAATGCGTCTGGCAACATCGCCCCAAGCGGCGCTACGCTGGGCAGAAACCAGTTGCGTAATATCATCAAAGGTCGCCACATAACCGGCCCCATCACCACCAATGCGTACGCTGAGCAAATGCGTCATCCCCCGGCTTTGCAACTCGACCTGCCCGCTTGCCTCATTGCCGTGCTCTCTTTTGGCCTGCTCGAAAATCTCGTAAATCCCCGGCGACAAATCTTTCAGGGCCGCACCGGTCATGCGCATGGGCGAGGACCCCAGAAATTCTGCCGCCATGCGATTGGCAATCGTAACGCGGCCATCGCTGGACAGCCCCATCACCCCGGCCGGTACCCCTGACAAGACCGCCTCGATAAATCGCCGTCGTTCATCGGATTGTTGATGGGCGGATACCAAATCATCGCGCTGGGTCTCAAGCTGCGCAGTCATGTGATTAAACGCCCGCGCCAGATCCCCCAATTCGCCATCGCTTTTGCGCGGCTCCACCCGGGCCGACAAATCCCCGCCGGAAACCTGATTGGCCATATGGGAAAGTCGCGAAATCGGCTGCACAATAGCATTGGAAACGAGCAAGCCGGCCCATACCGCCACCAGCAAAATAATCAGTGCCAGCAAGCCAAAGCCGATCAAAAACACCACCCGCAAATTGGCCAATGTCCCTTGAAACTCTGCCGAGCTGTCACGAAACTGCCGCACTGCCAATAGCTGCGATGCAATCAGCGGCGTCTCTTCCTTGAAGGCAATGATATAACCTTCACCAAAGGGCTGAATTTTCAACACCCCGTAATAGAGATCAAGCTTCTCGCTATCAACGGCATTAAAATCATACCGTGAGGCAATATCACGCCCCCGATCAATACGATCAAACACGCTGCTGGCCGGTAATTTGTAATCCAATACCGTATGGGGCGTTACCTCGGCGCGTAAAAGGATCCGGCGTTCTCCATCGAGCAAATAAATCGCCGACCATCCGCGCACAATCGCCTGCCCCAGCAAATATTGCCGCAAAGTGATCGGCGCCGCCGCATAGCCCTGACGGTCTTCAAAATCCTTGACATCAAGCGCCAGGTCCACCAGCCCATTGCCCATTTGAATCGAGTTGGAACCAAAATATCCATTGGCCAGATTAACCGCATTGGTCACTGACATATTGATGCGATCAATCAGCAAATCCTGAGACATGCGCTGCAAAACAATGGTCGAGAAAGTAAAGGTAATCACCGCCGGCGCAATTGCCACCACCGATAGCAGCCCGACCAGCTTGGTATGCATGCGCGAGCCCGCAAGCCCGGTACGCCGATCCCGATAAATCCGCCAGAACCGCAAACTGACAATGGTCAACAACACCACAGCCAATAAAGCGCTGGCTGTAAACAAAACCACCAAAGGCGCGGTTGATCCTTCAACAAAATTCAACAGGAAAAGCGCCGTGGAAAGAAAGATCACCATGGCCAGAAAAATCAGCCCGGCAATCAGCAAATAGCGCGCCTGCGACCGGCGGCTGGCCCGCAGCCGACCCCCTTGCAGGCCCTCGGCGGTTGGGGCTGATGGCAAAGATTGTGAGACGGCATTATCAGAGCTCATCCACGTCCCCTTCCCGTCCCGGTGCCCCGCCACCCGCACAGCACCCATCGGCCCGCGCAGTACCAGTCGGCCCGGGCAAGCCCGTCTTTATAGGTGTTGGTTCAGGTCTATAATCGGCAAACTGTGACAATAAAGCATCCCACAAGCAGTCTAACCCCAGCATGAGGAAGACAATGGGCCATCTGTGGCGCAAAATCAACAGTAAATGTTGCCATTTTGCATCAATAGTTTTAGACGATAACCAAGATTTGCGCGATCAATCTGTGTTCTTGCTCTATTCCATTGGCGGTAAAACCATATCGACAATTGCCCTTGCCATTTCCGGATTCATTGGCAAGCCGGTTATCAAGGTGCGATATATTATCGGCCCATTTAGCCCGTCCACCGCCATTTCAACATCCGTCTCGGGCGAAAACGCACCTTGCTCCATGCCTGTTTCAATCAGCCGCCTCAATATTATACCCCGTCTTGATATGATATAGCGCCGCAACTCCCCCAACGGATCGGAAAAATGGGCCGCAGCAATGATTGACAGCAAAATGCGTGAGCGTTCCGGATCATTGAGGGTGATAATCAACCCGCCCAGTATGTTGGCCATCAATGCTCTGATATTAACCCCGCTCAAATCATCCGGGACCTGCACCTCGACGGTCTGGTCAAGAATGAATTTACCCGTGGCAATGCACAGATCTGTACGCGTTGGCCAACGCAATTTCAGGGTTGGCCGGGCAATACCGGATAAGGCGCTGACCTTGGCAAATGAAAGCCCCTCATAGCCGCAATCGGCCATAATCTCATAGGCTGCCCTAATCGCCCGCCCTTCAATATCAGGGTCTCTGGGACGGCCACTGCTGCTAGCAACAATCTGTTCCACGGCACAATGCCTCCTTAAATCCTGCACAAACAGCCAATCCCGCAGGCTTGCTATTACTATACAGCCCTGTATAGTAATAGCAATTATCGGGTTAACGATTACCAAAGAGGGGCTTATCATGACTCAGACCGGACATAAAAATATTCTTCGCCGACAAAAAAATATACGCCGCCATAAAGGGCTCTTTCTCACCGCCCTCATGCTCGGCACTGCCCTGTCCTTGCCATTGCAGGCCCAAGCGCAAAATGCTGATGATGAAATCATAATCACCGCCACCAAGCGGGCAGAAAAGCTTAGCGAAGTACCGATTGCGGTTTCGGTTATTGGCGGCAATGAGATCGACCAGACCTCTATCCGTGAATTGTCCCAAATTGATGAATATGTTCCCAATTTACAAATCTCCAATGGCACGGATTTCCGCTCGGTCATTACCATTCGCGGCGTTGGTTCCAGTTCGCGCAATATAGGCTTTGATAGCCGTGTGGGGGTTTATGTGGACGGGGTCTATATGGGCCAGTCACCAGCCGCCAATCAGGAATTGCTTGATCTGGAACGGGTTGAAGTCTTGCGCGGCCCTCAAGGCATGCTGTTTGGCAAGAACACCGTCGCCGGCGCCATCAGCCTGGTCACCAAAAAACCAAGCAATGAATTTTATGGCCAGCTTAGCGCCGATATTGGCAATTATAATTATCGCGAATTAAAAGCGATGGTGAATGTTCCGCTTGGCGAGAATGTTGCCGCCAAATTTTCCGTCGCCAAAACCGATCGCGATGGCTATATCGACAATATCACCACTGGCAGCGATCTGGCCAATCGTGATGTCCTCGCCTATCGGGCGCAATTGCGTTTGACCCCTTCGGACAAGTTTGAGATTAACCTCGCCTATGACGGCCTGCGCTCCAAAAATGATGCCCTGCTGGGAGAACCCCTATCGGACTTCCTGGGCATTTTTCCAATTGCCATTGCGCCAGAACCGCGTCAGGTGGCCTTTAATATCGACCCGAAAGACGAGCGCGATATTCAGGGCGGTCTGATCGACATGCAATATGAGATGGATAACGGCTTCACGATCAAATCCATCACCGGTTACCGTGATACGGACGGCTTTACCATCAACGCCACAGATTATTCCCCGACCGATATTTTCCATATCGAATACACCGATATATTTAAGCAATATACGCAGGAGCTACAGTTCATTTCCCCCGGCGGCGAGCGTTTCACCTATATGGCGGGGATTTATTATTACAAGCAGGATGCGACCACCAATCGCGATGCCATTTTGGGTTTCGACTTTTATGAAGGCTTTGTCGCTCCCTTCATTGCCCCTTTATTCGGCTTTGACCCCAACACTATCACACCGGCCCAGCTGGCTTTTGTGGCTGGGGCCGTTGGTTTTGGCCCGGAAGGTTCTTCCGTACTCAATCGCGGTCAGGTGCAGACCAAATCCATTGCCGGCTATATCAATGGCAGCTATGATTTTACAGATCGCCTGACTCTGGGATTTGGTGGCCGCTATTCGGTCGAGGACAAAGATGCCAACTGGCTGCTTGATGGGCGCAATTCCGGCGTGTTTGCCATTGGCTCCACCGGAACAGACCCCCTCAATCCTTCACCTCTCATCAATTCCCGCACCGACAAGTTTTTCTCGCCAGCGGTCAGCCTGTCCTATGAATTGTCCGATACTACCAATGTCTATGGCAAATATTCTTCCGGCTATAAAAGCGGCGGCTTCAATCTCGACTATATCAACGCCAATGAACTGGCCGCCAATAGCGGGTTGGAATTTGATAAGGAAACCGTGGACAGCTATGAGCTGGGCCTCAAAGGTGATTTTCTCGATGGTCGCCTCAATCTGAATATTGCTGCCTTTCTTGCCGATTATGACAATTATCAGGTCAACCAATTTGTTGATCTGGGCGGTGGCAGCACCTCCATTCGGATTACCAATGCCGCCAGCGTACGCACCAAAGGGCTGGAAGCGGAGTTCCGCTTCAACGCCACAGAGAATCTCGACTTTCAAGGATCATTTGGTCTGTTGAGTGCAGAGTTCCAGTCCTTTCCCGGCGGTGGTACAGCCGGTGCCGATGCAAGCGGCAATCGTCTGCCCAATGCACCGGAATTTACCGCTTCGCTGGCGTCGATCTATCAACGCGATCTTCCAGCCCTGAACAGCACGCTTATGCTACGGGCCGATGTCACTCATACGGGCGGCTTTTTCACCACGGTAAACGAAGAAAAAACCACCCAATTACAAGCCGGCGCAACAGTGCCCTTTGGCTATATAGATGATCTGACCTTGCTCAATGGACGCATTGGCCTCTTACCCAATAACGAAAAATTTGAGATCTATTTATGGGGCCGCAATCTCACGGATGAGGACGGGGTCGATGACACTTTCCGCGACTTCTTCGGTACCATCACCTATAAACCTGCCATTGGCCGAACCTATGGCGTTGGTGTGGTCGCCAATTTCTAGGGGGTGCCTCCCTTGGATCCGGTGTGGCGCTGCACCCTGTGGTGGCGTCACACCCTTCATATTGTAAGCGAGGTCTAGTCAGCCAATGAAAACCGGATCAATCAATATTGAGGGCGTCAAGCTAGCCTATCGCCAACAGGGGCGCGGTCCCGCAACCATTATATTCATTCACGGAAACTCCAGTTGCAAGGACGCCTTTACCCGGCAATTCGACCATTTCAAACGTCCTCCTTTCTCCTTATTTGGTAAACCCAACTATCGAATCATCGCCTTTGACCTGCCCGGCCATGGCCAATCAAGCAATGCTGTCACCCCTGAAACCACCTATACTTTCCCCGGCTATGCCCAAATACTCAATCAGGCCATCAACCGGCTCGGCATAAAAAACTATATCCTCGCAGGCTGGTCTCTTGGCGGCAATATCGCGCTGGAAATGGCCGGGGGGGATTTACAGAGCCCTAATTCAGCTTTTAAGGGGTTGATGATTTTTGGCGCGCCACCCGTAGGGCCGGGGCCAGAAAATGTTGAAAAAGCCTTTTTGCCAGCCACCCTTGAATCCGCCGTTGGCTCTTCGCAAGCGACCGAGGAACAATTAGCAGCCTTTGTCAAAGCCGCCTATGGCACGCTCGATCCGATACCGGACATCTATTACCAATGCGCCAAGCGCACCGACGCTATTGCCCGGGAAGTCATGGTCAGTCATTGGTTCAGCGGTATTGGCGGGCATCGACAGATTGAGACCGTGGCCAAATGGCAAAAACCGATTTGCGTGGTTCATGGTATCCAGGATGTATTTGTCGCCCTTGACTATCTGAAACAAGCGCCATGGAAAAATCTGTGGCAGAATAAAATTTTTGAACTGCCGCAATGCGGCCATGCCCCTTTTCTTGAAGATCCTGATGCCTTCAACGCTATTTTAGAAAATTTTATCCGTGATGAACTTTGAGTCCCCTCCCATTTCCGCCTATTTTTCCGACAATTATCAGCAGGGCCGTCAATATTTTCTCGATAAATGTGCCGCCAGAAATATTCCCGTTCACTCATTTCCCCACCCCGAACACAAAGGGCCTTGCGGTGAAATTCTGGCCATGGATTGTGCTTTGGTCGGCAATAAAAAGGCCAGCAAAATATTATTGCTGACCTGCGGCACGCACGGGCTGGAGTCCGCCGCCGGCGCTGCAACCCTGTTACAATTTCTTGATCATGATCTCTCCCAAACACTCCCTGCAGACACCGCCCTGCTAATGGTTCACGGGGTCAATCCCTATGGCTGGGCCTATGCCCGCCGGGGCAATGAAGACGGCATTGACCTGAACAGGAACTGTCTGGACCACGCCAAACCCTATCCGCAAAACCCGGCCTATGAGAGATTGCACAAGATAATAAAACAGGCCCATGTGGATGCCGCCGGGTTGGAGGAATTTACCAAAAGCTTTGCTGCCTTTGCCGAAAGCGAAGGCATGGCACGGGCCATTGACGGTGTAACCGCCGGACAATATAGCCATCCGGACGGCATGAGTTTTGGCGGGCATGCCCTCTCATGGTCATGGCAAACCCTGTTTTCCATTGCCGATACCTATCTACGTCATGCCGAAAAAATTATTCACATAGACTGGCACACGGGCATAGGTGATTTTGCTGAGCCCTTTTTTATCACCGATATGAAAAAGGACTCCGCGCATTACCGGCTGGCAGAAAAATGGTGGGCCCCACACAAAATCCATGCCGATGATATTCTCGCCGGCAGCGCTCCCAATTATACAGGCATGCTGGTTTGCGGTCTGCGTGATCACATGGCCGGGATTAGCAAGGCGGAAATGCTTTCCGTCGTCATCGAATGGGGCACTTATGATATGCTAAAAATGTTGCAGGCTCTATTATTGGATGATTGGCTGAAACAATATGGGACACAAGACACAGATTTAGTGCGCGAGGCCCGAAATCTTTTAATAGAACGTTTCTACCCGCAAAGCCCGAAATGGCGTCAAAATGTGCTAAGAAAATCCCTGCCCATATATCAGCAAACGCTCACCGCCCTGAAATCATGGTGACCACTTTTCGTGTCTAGAGCGTTTTCAGGATAAGTGGATACCGGTTATCCGTCCGGCCCTTCGCCTTGGCTCAGGAGCGTCAAAACAAAGACTTAGAGCCCGGTTTTGATTCCATCAAAACGAAAACAGGCTCTAGAACCGCTCTAAGCCGCCTTTACCAATCGCAACCGCCACCAGTTCTCACCCTCATCAAACGCCGCCGTCAATAATTCTTCCACCGCCACCGGATCACTGGCCCGGCAGATGAGAGATTTTACCTGTCGGCGCAGACTGCCATCCGCAAAGCCCGGAGCGTGGTCGATAGTAGCGGCGAGATGTTTGCGGGCCATGCGAATACCAAGGGCGCGGCCCATTTCCGGGGAAGTCCCATGGCCCTCGGCATAATGGCGCACGGTATCGCGGTAATGCTCAAGCGCAATATCGCGCTGCTCACCCGGTGTCGGCGCCACCACCTCCCCGCCCGCTTCCAGCGCCTTGGCCAGCGCTCCGGCCAACCATGGGCGACCAATCCCCGCGCGGCCAATCATCACCCCCCTCGCGCCCGACTGCTCCAATGCCATGCGCGCACTCGCCGCATCCACAATATCGCCATTGACGATCACCGGAATGGAAACCGCCTCGGTGACGGCCTTGACCGCCGCCCAATCGGCATGGCCCTTATAAAAATCACATCTGGTGCGCCCATGGACCGTGACCATGGCCACACCCGCCGCCTCGGCCCTTTGCGCCAGTTCCGGGGCGTTGAGGCTTTGCCAATCCCAGCCAAGGCGCATTTTCAAGGTCACCGGACGGCTGGTGCCTTCGATCGTCGCTTTTATCAACGCCGCGGCATGATCGAGGTCGCGCATCAGCGCCGAGCCGGACAACGCCCCCGTCACCTGCCGCGACGGGCAACCCATATTGATGTCGACAATATCCGCTCCGGCGGCCTCGGCCAGCCGCGCCCCCTCGCGCATCCATTTTACCTCGCGCCCGGCCAATTGCATGATGAAGGGAAAAACCGCCCTGTCCCCGGCGGCGCGCAACACCATATCCGGGCGATCCCGCGCCAGCTCCTCACAGGCCACCATTTCCGAAACCACGGCCCCGGCCCCATGCCTTGCCGCCGCACGGCGAAATGGCAGGTCCGATATGCCCGACATGGGGGCCAGAAAAACATTGTTTTTCAGGATAATATCTCGAATTTTAAGGCTCAATGGCGGTCCGGTTAGAGTAGCGTTTTGTCCAAAATTCTTTATAGCAGAGTTGAAAACTGCCTGTAGAGCGTTTCCAGGATAAGTGGGCACCGGTTATCCGTCCGGAAACGCGGCAAAACAAAGACCTAGAGCCCGGTTTTGATTCGATCAAAACCGGATATGATCTAGCCTTTTACCGGCAGGCAAGACAAGGGTTTTGTGGAAGAAATGAGCGCAAGCAAACACCATAGCATCGCCCTTTTGGTGGCAGCCGGTCGCGGTATCCGTGCCGGGCTGGATGGTCCCAAACAATATGCCAGTCTTGCCGGAGAGACGGTTCTGGCGCGAAGCCTCAGGGCATTTTTAGCCCATAAAGAGGTCGATGCGGTCAGCGTGGCCATCCACAAGGATGACACAGATTTATACGCAAAAGCCATCGCCCATTTACCCCCGGATATGACCCAAGAGCGCTTATTACCACCGACAATTGGCGGGGCCACAAGGCAGGATTCCGTCCGTCTCGGTCTGGAGCACATCGCCCATTTTGAACCCAAAAAAGTCCTGATCCATGATGCGGCGCGGCCCCTTGTCAGCGCCGCAACCATAAGCGCCGTGATAGCACAAACCAGCGAAAAACAAGGCGCACTGGCAGCAATTCCAGCTACAGATACACTTAAATTTGAAGATACAACCTATTGTTCTAACAAATATATTTCCCGCGATAATTTATGGCGGGCCAGCACGCCGCAAAGCTTCCCTTTCGCCGCCATGCTCGCCGCTCACAGAGCCAAAGCCGCCGAGAGCTTCACCGATGATGCTGCGATTGCCAGCGCTGTCGGCCTTCCCGTAAAGCTGGTTCCCGACAATCCGGAAAATATCAAAATTACCCGAAAAGAGGATTTTG
>JALSJA010000185.1 GCA_026989615.1 Parvularculaceae bacterium
CATTGCATCAGACGGGCTGGTGAGGAGACCTTTGGGCCCCTTGAGTTTTGTTCTAGAGCACTTCTTATCCGAAAACCGGCCTCATGAGCTTGTCGAAGGACCCACTTTTCGCAGAAGTGCTCTAAGGCGCAGCGGGTATGGAATTTTAGTCGGAAGAACCAACAGGCGCGACCGCGCGTCGGCAATCGTTTGCCGCCCCGCCGGAGGCGCTACGCGCTGCGAGGCAAAAAATGGTGCCCAGAGGCGGATTCGAACCACCGACACGCGGATTTTCAGTCCGCTGCTCTACCAACTGAGCTATCTGGGCATTTTGCCGCGAAGGGGCAAGAACGGCTGTATAAGCGAGGCGGGGCTGGCTGTCCAATAAAAATCCGGGAAAAATTGGGCTGGATGGCTGTGAAATACCGCCTGTGGCTTCGGAGGTCCCGATATAGCCGGGCTGTGTCGGTATTGGCCCCATGATTTCCGCCGCTCCGGCTTTCCCTTATCTTGCGGGCCGTGATAGAACCCCGTCTGAAAAATACCAAAAATAGTAGGATCTTATGGTTAAACGGACAAAAAAAGCGGGCTCCAGAAAAGTGGTGAAAAGGGCCGCCCAGAAAGCGGCAAAGAAAGCGGCAAAGAAAACTGTTCTAGGCCAGCAGGTGGCGGCGCCTGCTTCGCCCGAAGAGGCGGTGCTGGATGCGGTGCCCAATCCGCACCCGGATGTGGCTTATGTGACGCGCTTTGTGGCACCGGAATTTACCTCCCTTTGCCCGGTTACCGGACAACCGGATTTTGCCCATCTGGTGATTGATTTTGTACCCAATCGCTCGCTGGTGGAATCGAAATCCTTGAAATTGTTTCTGACGTCATTTCGCAATCATGGGGCTTTCCATGAAGATTGCACAGTGACGATTGCCAAGCGGATTGTTGCGGCGATTAAACCCAAATGGCTGCGCATTGGCGGGTTCTGGTATCCCCGTGGCGGTATGCCCATCGATGTTTTTTATCAGACGGGGATGCCACCGAAAAATATTCACCTGCCGGATTTTGATGTTCCGGCCTATCGCGGGAGAGGATGATGCGGGCTTTGGTTTTATTATGGGTGGTTTTCGGCTTGGCGGCTTGTGGTCAGGAGGCTGGGAGCGGTGCGAGCGAGAAAAACCCTGAGGCTGAGACGACAGAAGAGGCGGTGGCTATGACTGTCCGAGGGCCGGGGCAGATTGTTGCGGAAGCCGTGGCGGAGGAATGGGTAACGCCGGATCCGGAGCGCATTTTATACATTGATGTCCCGCAAGGGCGCATTGTTGTTTTGATGAGTGCTGACCTTGCCCCCAATCATGTGGCGCAGGTGCAGACCCTCGCCCGGGAAGGCTATTATGACGGCTTGCATTTTTATCGGGTGATTGAAGGTTTTGTCGCCCAAGGGGGCGATGCCAAAGGCGAAAAGCCAAAGGGTTCCGCCAAGGATAGCCTCAAGGCTGAATTTACCGATCAATGGCATGATGATTTATCATTTACACCATTGGGCAATCCTGACGGCTATGCGGATATGGCCGGATATATAAACGGATTTCCGGCCGGGCGTGATTTGGACGATGGCGAGATATGGCTTGCCCATTGCACCGGGGCCTTTGCCTTTGGCCGCGATACGCCGCGGGATAGCGCCTCGACAGAATTTTACATTACCCTGCAACCGCAACGCTATCTCGATCGTAATTTGACCGTGTTTGGCCGGGTGATCTGGGGCATGGAACATGTGCAGGCGATCCCGCGCGGGAAACCGGGCAATGGCGGGGTGATAGAAGACGAGGAGCGTTGGACTGAAATTTCTTCCATCCGTCTGGCGGCGGATCTGCCGGAAGCGGAACGTCTTAATCTGGAACTGCTCGACACCAATTCGGATTCGTTCAAGGACTTAATTTTGGCGCGACGCAATCGGCCGGAAGATTTTTTCTATTACCGGCCTGACTATCTTGATTTGTGTCAGCTGGCTTTGCCGGTGCGGTTGAAAGAAGAATAAATGGATATTCTGCCTGAAAAAAATGGTCCATGGACAATTCGTTCATGGAAAATCATTCATGACAGCCAGTGGTTGCGCCTGACCGAGCATGGGGTGACCCAGCCCGATGGTTCAGAGGGGCAATATGGGGTTGTCCAGTTCAAAAATCTCGCTATCGGGGTTTTGCCTTTGGATGAAGAGGGTAATACATGGCTGGTTGGCCAGCATCGTTTTGCTCTTGACGAATATTCATGGGAATTGCCCGAGGGTGGCGGGCCCCTTGATACAGCGCCGCTGGAAACCGCAAAGCGTGAATTGCGCGAAGAAACGGGCCTGAGTGCCAGTGATTATCACCCTCTATGCTTTTTCTTTACCTCCAATTCGGTGACCGATGAGCGCGCTTATGGGTTTCTTGCATGGGATTTGCAGGAGGGGGCGGCAAGCCCCGAGCCATCGGAAGAATTGGCATTACGCAAATTATCG
>JALSJA010000186.1 GCA_026989615.1 Parvularculaceae bacterium
AGCGAGACCCCATTACCAATCCCGCGGACGGTGATCTGCTCCCCCAGCCATAGCAGGAATAAAACACCGCCGGTTAGGGTGATCGTGGTTGAGAACAGGAAGAAGGCGCCCGGATTGGCAACCGCCGGAACACCATTATTCATTGTCCCTTGCAATGTGGTGGCGATGAAAAATCCCTGCATCAGCGCCAAAGCAACCGTCAAATAGCGGGTATAGGCATTGATCTGCCGCCGCCCCTGCTCGCCTTCTTTCTTGATTGCCGCCAGTGATGGAATAATCGCCGACATCATCTGCATGATAATCGAGGCCGAGATATAGGGCATGATATTGAGAGCAAAAATAGCCATCCGCTCAACCGCCCCGCCAGAAAACAGATTGATGGTCCCAAGCAGGCCACCACCAGAGGTTTGGCTTTTAAAGGCTTCCGAGAAGATATCCGGATCAACCCCCGGAATGGGAATAAAAGTACCAATGCGATAGACAATCAGCGCTCCAAGCGCAAAAAGCAGGCGCTTCTTAAGCTCGTCCGCCTTGGCAAAGGCGGAAAGTGTGGCATTGGAGGCAAACTGTTCAGCGGCTGAAGACATAATCGATGCTCTGGCTTTGTTGGCACTTTAACTTTAAATCGCGCGATTTCCGGACCCGACCCCTTTTTCCCATGATTTGCGGCCTGGGGTTTAAAATTCAGGCCCTCCATGTGGACCTGCCGGGGCCTGCTTACAACCCCCTGACCTGGTCCCGGTCTGGGCAAGCTGTTCTACTTGCCCTTTTTGGATTTCTTCTCTTTTTTCCGGTCCCGCGCCTCTTTTACCGGACGCAACATGGTTACAGAGCCACCAGCGGCTTCCACGGCTGCAGCGGCTGTTTTGGTGGCATAAGAAACTTCAATCGTAATTTTTGATTTCAATTCGCCCTTGCCAAGAAGCCGCACACCATCGCGGGCGCGGGTCAAAACGCCCGATTCAACAAGCGCTTCGGCATTGATCGGTTTTTTGGCATCAATCTTTTTGGCATCAATCGCCGCTTGCAATGCGCCAATATTCAGCTCGACAAATTTGGCGCGATTGGGCTGGTTAAAGCCACGCTTCGGCATCCGCATGTGAAGGGGCATCTGACCACCCTCAAAACCGTTAATGGCAACACCGGAACGGGATTTTTGCCCCTTTACACCGCGGCCTGCGGTTTTGCCTTTGCCGGAACCGATACCGCGGCCAACACGGGTTTTTGATTTTCTCGCGCCGGGATTATCGCGCAATTCATTGAGTCTCATTTCATATCTCCTGACTTAAATCGGCAGATCCAGTTTTCACTTTTCCCGCCTCGCCTAGAGCCTTTTCGGTTTTGATTGAATCAGAACCGGGCTCTAACTCTTTGTTTTTGAGCACTTCTTGTCCGAAAACCGGTGCCCCGTTTTCATGGAAGCGCGCTTATGAACGAAACCGCCCTCTTTTTCGAGGGCGGCAAAGTTTATTTCTCTTCTACGATTTCAACCATATGCGAGATTTTGCGAATCATGCCGCGCACAGACGGCGTGTCTTCCAGTTCCCGCACTTGACCAATTTTACGCAAGCCCAGGCCAACCAACGTAGCGCGCTGGTCTTGTGGCCGACGGATCGGCGAGCCTGTCTGGCGCACTTTCAATGTCTTTTTGGCAGCCATTTTAAATCTCCTTCATAACAGCGCACCTAGGAGGCGTCACTGCTTTCAACTGTTTCCGCTACCGGCTCTGGCGCGCCGCCACGGCGGGACAAAATATCGGAAACCTTGAGGCCCCGTTTGGCCGCAATGCTGCGCGGATTGGATTGTTCTTTCAAAGCGTCAAAGGTGGCGCGCACCATATTGTAAGGATTGGACGTGCCAATAGATTTGGCCACCACGTCCTGAATGCCAACGGTTTCGAAAACCGCCCGCATCGGCCCCCCCGCAATAACGCCCGTTCCTGGAGGAGCGCTGCGCATGACAACTTTACCGGCGCCATGGCGGCCTTCGCCATCATGGTGCAGGGTGCGGCCATCGCGCAAAGGCACACGAATCATGTGGCGCTTGGCTTCCTGAGCGGCTTTGCGAATAGCCTCTGGCACTTCGCGGGCCTTGCCCTTGCCAAAGCCAACCCGTCCTTTTTGATCGCCCACAACAACCAATGCCGCGAATCCGAAATTTTTACCGCCTTTAACCGTTTTCGAAACGCGATTGATCGCGACCAGACGGTCTACGAATTCATCGCGTTCTTCATCGCGGTTGCGGCCTCTGCCTTGTCTGCCTTCACGCGCCATCATCTACTCCTTAGAATTTCAATCCGCCTTCACGGGCGGCTTCAGCCAGCGCTTTTACGCGGCCATGAAAAATATATCCACCACGGTCAAACGCAACCTCGGTAACGCCAGCTTTTTTCGCACGCTCGGCCAACACTTTGCCGACCTCGGAAGCAGCCTTAACATCAGACCCCTTCTTCAGCTTGTCGCGCATATCCGCTTCAATCGAAGAGGCTGATGCGATGGTGACGCCTTTTACATCATCGATAATCTGGGCAGAAATATTCTTGCCAGACCGGAAAACCGACAGGCGCAAACGCCCCCGGGATTTTTTTGCCAGACTGGCACGCGTGCGGCGCGCCCTTGCCTGTACTTTTGATTTTGCTGTCTGTGCCATTGTTCTAATCCTGTATCGAACCCAATCACGCCATGCAGGCGCGAAAGATGAATTACTTCTTCTTGCCTTCTTTGCGGAAAATATATTCGCCGGCATAGCGCACGCCCTTGCCCTTATAGGGCTCTGGCGGACGGTAAGCGCGAATTTTTGCCGCCACTTGACCAACAGCCTGCTTGTCAATGCCGCTGATTTCAATTTCCGTTTGTTTGGGCACTTTGATTTCAATGCCTTCAGGCGCGTCAAACAACACATCATGGCTGAACCCAAGCGCCAGGCTCAACTGCTTGCCCTTCATCTGCGCCCGGTAGCCAACCCCGTGAAGCTCCAGCTTTTTGAGAAAGCCAGCCGATACACCCTGGCAAATATTGGAAATCATCGTCCGTGACATGCCCCAGGAGGACCGTGCCGGCTTTGATTTGTCAATCGGTGTGACCGTGATGCCCTCATCATCCATGGCAACTTTGCACAATTCATTGACCACAAAGCTTTGCTCGCCCTTGGGCCCCTTTGCGGTCACGGTCTGGCCGTCAATTGTCACCGTTACACCTGATGGAACGGCAACCGGTTTTTTACCAATACGAGACATATTGATCGCCTCCTAACCTCTTTTATCGGGCCTTAATAGACCTGCGCCAGCACTTCGCCACCAACATTGGCAGCCCGTGCAGCATTATCGGACATCACACCTTTCGGCGTAGACAGAATGGAAATTCCCAAGCCATTGCGCACCGGCACCAATTCATCCACAGAGGAATAAACTCGGCGGCCCGGTTTTGAGACGCGCTTGATTTTCTGAATCACAGGCGTGCCGTCAAAATATTTGAGCTCAATATCGAAATGGGCCTTGCCACCCTCTTCGATACGGGAATAACCGCGAATATAGCCTTCCGATTGCAGCACATCGAGAACCCAGCCACGCAGCTTGGACGCCGGAGAATGGGTTTTGGACAGGCCACGCAATTGGGCATTACGGATACGGGTCAGCAAATCGCCGATTGGATCATTGATCATGGTTTTGCCTCCCTTACCAGCTTGATTTCACAAGGCCCGGGATCAATCCCTTCGAGCCGAATTCACGAAGTGCAATACGCGACATGCGCAGCTTGCGGTAATACCCACGCGGGCGACCGGTCACTTCACAGCGATTGCGAATGCGCGTCTTGGATGAATTGCGGGGCAGTTCAGCCAATTTCAAAGTCGCTTTGAACTTGTCTTCACTCGAGGCATTTTCATCACGAATGATTGCCTTTAGGGCAGCGCGTTTATTTTCAAATTTTTTGGCCAGACGACGTCTTTTCAGATCGCGTTCAACCATTGCTTTTTTAGCCATTTTTTATCTCCGTTAAGCCGGTTTCCAGATAAGAATTGCCGGACCTGGCCTATTTGCGGAACGGGAAGTTGAATTCAGAAAGAAGCGCCTTAGCTTCCTCATCGGTTTTTGCCGTGGTGCAGATAATAATATCCATGCCACGAATTTTATCGACTTTGTCATAGTCAATTTCGGGGAACACAATGTGTTCTTTGAGGCCCATGGCAAAATTGCCACGACCATCAAAACTTTTCTTGTTCAGGCCACGAAAATCACGAACCCGTGGCAGCGCAATCGTCACCAGACGATCGATAAATTCATACATGCGATCCTGACGCAAGGTCACCTTGACGCCAATCGCCATTTCTTCGCGCAGCTTAAAGCCCGCGATAGATTTTTTGGCTTTATTGACCACTGGCTTTTGGCCGGAAATGCGGGTCAGTTCCTGAACCGCCTGCTCAATAACCTTGCGATCATTCACCGCATCGCCAACGCCCATATTGATGACGACCTTGTCCAATTTCGGAATCTGCATAGGATTCACATAGGAAAACTTTTCCTGCATCTTGGCGCGAATTGCGTCATTATACTGTGCCTTCATGCGCGGCGTATAGGATTTTGCCTCAGCCATCGATAACCTCACCTGACCGTTTTGCGTAACGCACCTTGCGGTCTTTTTCTATTTTGAAACCAACCCGGGTCGGCTCGCCGGTTTTCGGGTCTTTCAACATTACATTCGACAAATGCAGCGGTGCCTCGCGGCGGATAATGCCACCAGCCTGATTCTGGCTTGGCCGTGTGTGGCGGGCAATCATATTGAGCCCCTGCACAACCACGCGATCTTCGCTCGGACGGACCTCGAGAACCTCGCCCTCGCGGCCTTTGTCCTTGCCGACAGTGACGATGACAATATCGCCTTTTTTAATCTTGGCAGCCATGATTGACCTCGCCTCCTACAGAACTTCAGGTGCCAGCGACACGATCTTCATATGGTTGGCAGCGCGCAATTCGCGGGTCACCGGCCCAAAGATACGAGTGCCGATTGGCTCTTTGTTATTGTTGATCAAGACCGCCGCATTATTGTCGAACCGGATAACCGATCCATCATGGCGCTTGATATCCTTTGCAGTGCGAACAACCACTGCCTTCATGACCTGGCCCTTTTTAACCCGGCCACGCGGGGCGGCTTCTTTAACCGAAACCACAATAATGTCGCCAACACCGGCATATCTGCGCTTGGAGCCACCAAGCACTTTGATGCACTGAACACGTTTTGCGCCGGAATTATCGGCAACGTCCAAATTTGTCTGCATCTGGATCATGATGATCCTCCCTGAAAAAGCGCCGTAAAACGCTACAAATTACAATTGCTCTTGCAATGAAGAGCCTTACCCTTTCGCGCCGAGGCCAATAGTTTCCCAGCGCTTCAATTTCGATTTTGGTGCACATTCCTGAATGACCACCAGATCACCAATCTTATATTCATTCTTCTCGTCATGGGCGTGATAACGCTTTGAACGACGCACGGTCTTTTTGAGCAGTGGGTGCGTGAAAACGCGGTCAATGCGCACAACGACGGTTTTCTCGCCCTTGTCACTCACAACTTCGCCCTGCAACTGACGCTTTGGCATGTTAGATCTCCATTATCCTCGTCTACGGCGCTTTTAAGAAGCTGCCGATGCAGATTTTTCCTGCAAAATTGTTTTGACCCGTGCCACATCCTTGCGGACCTCTTTGATACGAGCAGTTTTTTCCAGCGCACCCGTGGCTTTCTGAAAACGCAGATTGAACTGCTCTTTCTTCAGCTCAAGCAATTTTGCCTGCAGCTCATCTGGTGTCATGTCGCGTATTTCAACGGCCTTCATCTCTTGTCTCCTTACGCTTCAATCCGTTTGACGATGCGGGTACGCACCGGCAATTTGGCGGCGCCCAATTCCAGCGCCCGGCGAGCGACATCTTCCGATACGCCATCAATTTCAAACATGATGCGGCCAGGCTTCACCTTGGCAGCCCAGAATTCAACCGAGCCCTTACCTTTACCCATCCGAACTTCGGTCGGCTTTTTGGTCACCGGCACATCCGGGAAAATCCGGATCCACACCCGACCGGCCCGCTTCATGTGGCGGGTAATCGCCCGACGCGAGGCTTCAATCTGGCGCGAGGTCACCCGGTCCGGCTGCAGGGCTTTCAGGCCAAAAGACCCGAAGTTTAACTCGGTGCCACCCTTGGCTTTGCCTTTAATCCGGCCTTTATGCATTTTACGGAACTTCGTCCGTTTCGGCTGCATCATTATTCAATCTCCAACAACGCGCCCTCAAGATCGAGGGGGGTTTGTGCTATGCTTTTTGCTCTTGTCGTTTGCGCGGCGCACGGTCACGATCGCGCCCGGCACCACCCCGGCCGCCCCCGGAAGGACCACCAGATGTTTGCATTTCAATCATCCGCTTTTCCTGGCCCATGGGGTCATGCTCCATGATCTCGCCTTTGAAAATCCAGACTTTAATCCCAATCGCCCCGTAGGTCGTGCGGGCGGTTGCGACACCATAATCAATATCGGCACGCAATGTATGAAGCGGCACCCGGCCCTCGCGATACCATTCCATTCGCGCAATCTCGGCACCGCCAAGACGACCCGAACAATTGATACGAATACCAAGACCACCCATGCGCTGTGCGGTTTGCATGGCCCGCTTCATGGCGCGACGAAAGGCCACACGGCGCTCCAACTGCTGGGCAATATTTTCTGCTACCAGCGTTGCATCAATCTCCGGCTTGCGTACCTCAACAATATTGAGCACGGTTTCCGAAGAAGAGCGTTTTGCCAGCTCCGAGCGCAGCTTTTCAATATCGGCCCCTTTTTTACCAATCACCAGACCGGGACGGGCTGTGTAAATGGTAACGCGACATTTTTTATGGGGCCGTTCAATGACGATGCGCGAAACACCGGCGGTTGCCAGTTTCTTTTCCAGATATTTGCGAATGGCAATATCTTCGTGCAGCAAATCGCCAAAATTACGCTTGCTCGCATACCAGCGGCTGTCCCATGTCCGGTTAATGCCGAGACGCAGACCGATCGGGTTTACTTTCTGACCCATTATGCGGCCTCCTCAACTTCTTTGACCACAATGGTAATTTCCGAAAACGGCTTCAAGATTTTTGCCGCCCGGCCACGCGCCCGTGGTTTATAGCGCTTCATCACCAGATTTCTGCCGACAAAAGCCTGCTCGACGATCAGCGAATCGATGTCGAGATCATGATTGTTTTCGGCATTGGCAATCGCGCTTTCCAGAACCTTTTTCACATCAAGGGCAATCCGCTTGCGGCTAAATTCGAGATCGGACAAAGCCCGCTCTACTTTCTTGCCGCGAATGAGTTGCGCCACCAGATTCAGCTTCTGGGCAGAGGTCCGAATCATGCGGGCTTTTGCCATTGCCTGATTGTCCGCCATGCGTCGGGCATTTTTCTTTTGTCCCATGACTTATTTCCGCTTCGCTTTTTTGTCAGCCCCATGACCGTAATAGGTCCGCGTCGGCGAAAATTCACCAAGCTTATGGCCAACCATGTCTTCATTTACATGCACCGGAATAAATTTCGTGCCATTATAAACATTGAACGTCTGCCCAATGAATTGTGGCAAGATGGTCGACCGGCGCGACCAGGTTTTGATACCACCCTTGTGGTTTCCGCCAGCGGCTTCTTCCACTTTCTTGAGGAGGTAGCGGTCTACAAAGGGACCTTTCCATACGGAACGAGGCATATTCTACTCTCCTATCGGCCTTTTTTGCGCGCATGACGCGAGCGAATGATGAGGCCGTCAGTTTTCTTGTTCTTGCGGGTGCGTTTGCCTTTGGTCGGCTTGCCCCACGGGGATACCGGGTGGCGACCACCCGAGGTACGGCCTTCACCACCACCATGGGGGTGATCGACCGGGTTCATGACAACACCGCGCACGGATGGGCGACGACCTTTGAGGCGCGCCCGGCCGGCCTTGCCGAGATTTTCATTCATGTGGTCCGGATTTGAAACCGCACCGATGCTGGCCATGCAATCACCATGGACGCGACGCACTTCACCCGATTGCAAACGCAACTGCGCATAGCCGGCATCGCGGCCCACAAGCTGCACATAGGCACCGGCAGCACGGGCAATCTGACCGCCCTTGCCCGGTTTCATCTCCACATTGTGGATGATGGTACCGACAGGAATATTTTTCAGATACATGGCATTGCCCGGCTTCACATCGACCTTGTCGCCAGCGACAACCTCATCCCCCTCTTTCAGGCGCTGTGGCGCGAGAATATAGGATTTGGTGCCATCTTTATAAGCGATCAATGCGATAAAGGCCGTGCGGTTCGGATCATATTCGAGGCGCTCGACCACAGCCGTCTCATCAAAGCGACGACGTTTGAAATCGATCATGCGGTAAAGCTTTTTCGCACCGCCGCCACGACGACGAACTGTGATGCGGCCATTATTATTGCGACCGGCTTTGGAGTGCAGACCCTCGACCAGTTTCTTTTCGGGACGACCCGACCATAATTCGCTGCGATCAACTGTAACCAGCTGGCGGCGACTTGGTGAGGTCGGATTATATTTTTTTAGAGCCATGATCTCTATCCTGTATCAATCTTCTTTAAATCCGACCGCCCTAAAGGCCCGTCGTTACATCAATGGCGTGGCCCTCTTGGAGAGTCACAATGGCTTTTTTCACAGTGGAGCGCGTATAGGCGCGGCCTTTAAACCGTTTGGCCTTACCTTTAACCCGCATCGTGTTCACGGCTTTGACTTTGACATCATATAAAGCCTCGACCGCATCAGAAATTTGCGGTTTGGTCGCGCTTTCAGCGACCCGGAACACAACCTGATTATTCTCGGACACAATGGTCGATTTCTCGGTGATGACCGGCGCGAGAATGGTTTTATAATGTTGCTCGTTGATTTTGCTCATTTCAGTCGAGCCTCCAGGCTTTCTACAGCAGCTTTGGTCAATACCAGTTTCTCGCGGCGTAAAATGTCATAAACATTGGCGCCAATGGCTGGCAGCACATCGACATTCGGAATATTGCGCGCAGCAAGGGCAAACCCCTCATCCACTTGCGTATCCACAATCAGTGCATTTTTAAGCCCGAGCTTGCTAAAGTTTTCCAGCAAGGTTTTCGTCTTCGGGTCACTCATTTTCGCTTCATCAACAACAATCAACTCAGAAGAAGCAATCTTGGCGGACAGCGCATGGCGCAGAGCCAGAGCGCGAACCTTTTTTGGCAATTTGGTAGCATGCGAGCGCGGACGAGGCCCGTGCGCCTTGCCGCCACCACGGAAAATATTGGCACCGCGATCCCCGTGACGGGCTGTGCCGCCACCCTTTTGGCGACCAACGCGCTTGCCGGTGGTTTTGACCTCATTGCGCTCTTGCGCATGATGGGTGCCCTGCTGACGTTTGGCCAGCTGATAGGTCACCATGCGATGCAAGATATCGGCACGCGGTGTGAGACCAAAAACAGCATCATCAAGGTCTATCGACCCGGCTTTGCCAGCGTTTAATTTGACGACATCAATTTTCATTATTCACTCTCCCCTGATTTTTCAGAGGCTTCCTTGGCGAGTTTGGCGGCCAGCTCCTGATCCACCTTTGCCCGTGGCGGTTTGCCGTCGATCATCTCCTGAGCCTGCACCAGCCATTCCTGCTTTTCTGCCTGCTCGGCCATGCCCAATTTCTCAAGCAATGCGGCACGGTCATCATCGGATAGCGCCACATAAGCGCTCAATGTTGCGATACCGGCTTCTTTTAGCTGTGCTGTTGTCTTGTCCCCAATGCCATCAATCAGTTGAATATCATCAACGAAAGAAACATCACCAGCTTCCGCTTTTGGCGCTTCTCCGAATTTACGGAACGCGCCCGGCTTTGGCGCCTCTTCCGGCAGTGCTTTTTTCACAGCATCACGGATCATCACGAAGGAGCCTTTGGCACCCGGAACGGCGCCCTTGATCAATACCAGATTGCGCGCACTATCAATGCGCACGACTTCGAGATTTTGAGTGGTGACACGCGTTGCCCCCATATGGCCGGCCATTTTCTTACCCTTGAAGACCTTGCCCGGATCCTGACACTGACCCGTGGAACCATGGGAACGGTGCGAGATGGAAACACCATGGGTTGCCCGCAGGCCCCCAAAATTATGGCGTTTCATCGCCCCGGCAAAACCCTTACCGATGGTAATGCCGGTAACATCCACATATTGGCCTGGCACATAATGTTCGGCGGTCAACTCTGCACCCACTTCAATCAGATTTTCAGGGCTGACCCGAAATTCCACGACCTTGCGCTTTGGCTCGACATTGGATTTGGCAAAATGACCACGCATGGCCTTTGAGGTGTGCTTGGCCTTGCCGGCAACAGCCCCCAATTGCAGGGCCGTATAGCCATGCTTATCCGCGCTACGCTGAGAGACCACCTGACAGGCGTCAATCTGCATAACGGTCACCGGTATATGGGAACCAGCTTCATTATAAAGCCGGGTCATACCCAGTTTTCTTGCAATTAGTCCGGTGCGCATTTTCTCGCTCCTTAAGCACCCAGTTTGATTTCGACATCCACACCAGCGGAGAGGTCGAGTTTCATCAGGGCATCGATTGTTTGCGGCGTCGGTTCAACAATATCGAGAACACGCTTGTGAGTGCGCATTTCAAACTGCTCACGACTTTTCTTGTTCACATGCGGCGAACGCAGCACGGTGTATTTTTCAATCAGCGTCGGCAGCGGGATCGGGCCACGAACCTGGGCTCCTGTGCGCTTGGCTGTGTTGACGATCTCGATAGCCGAAGCATCGAGAACGCGGTGATCGAAAGCTTTCAATCTGATACGGATGTTCTGTTGCATGATAACTCTTTGATGCTTCGTTCTATTGGTTAAACCAAAAAGTGCGGGCTGACCTTTTATACAAGATCAACCCGCGCTTTCATTATTTACTTCTCAATCTTGGCAACGATGCCGGCGCCAACGGTGCGGCCACCTTCGCGAATAGCGAAGCGAAGCTTCTCTTCCATGGCAATCGGCACAATAAGCTCGACTTTGAGATTTACGTTGTCGCCCGGCATCACCATTTCCGTGCCTTCAGGAAGGGTAACAATACCCGTCACATCGGTGGTGCGGAAATAGAATTGCGGACGGTAATTATTGAAGAACGGTGTGTGGCGACCGCCCTCTTCCTTGGTCAGGATATAAGCCTCGGCAACAAAGTTTGTGTGCGGGGTAACAGAACCCGGCTTGCACAAAATCTGGCCGCGCTCAACGCCATTGCGATCAACACCGCGCAGAAGAACACCAACATTGTCACCGGCTTCACCGCGGTCAAGCAGCTTGCGGAACATTTCAACACCAGTGCAGGTGGTTTTGGATGTATCGCGAATACCGACGATTTCAATTTCGTCGCCGACATTGATAACGCCGCGCTCAACACGACCGGTCACAACCGTACCACGGCCGGAAATCGAGAACACATCTTCGATCGGCATCAGGAATGGCTGGTCAATCGGACGCTCTGGCGTTGGGATATAGCTGTCCACAGCCTCCATCAATTCCTTGATCTTGTTCTCGCCAATCTCAGGATCACGACCCTCCATAGCAGCCAGAGCAGAACCGGCAATGATAGGAATATCGTCACCAGGGAAATCATAAGAAGACAACAGCTCACGAATTTCCATCTCAACCAGTTCAAGCAGTTCAGGATCATCGACCTGATCAACCTTGTTCATGAAAACAACCATAGCCGGAACGCCAACCTGACGCGCCAGAAGGATGTGCTCACGGGTTTGCGGCATGGGGCCGTCCGCAGCATTCACAACCAGAATAGCGCCGTCCATTTGCGCCGCGCCGGTAATCATGTTTTTCACATAGTCAGCGTGACCCGGACAGTCCACATGGGCGTAGTGACGATTAGGCGTTTCATATTCAACATGTGCCGTTGAAATAGTAATGCCGCGCTCACGCTCTTCCGGCGCACCATCAATTTCGTCATAGGCTTTGAAATCGCCATAATATTTGGTGATGGCAGCAGTCAATGTCGTTTTACCATGGTCAACGTGACCAATGGTACCGATATTGGCATGCGGTTTATTGCGTTCAAATTTTTCCTTAGCCATGTCTTTATCTCCGTATACTGTCGACAGACTTGTCGTTAAACCTAAATTCCTTAACCAGCCAGTTTGGCTTTGACCTCATCGGCCACGGCTTGGGGAACTTTCTCATAGTGATCGAACTGCATCGTGTACTGGGCACGCCCTTGAGTGGACGAACGCAGCGCGTTGACATAGCCGAACATATTGGCAAGCGGAACCATTGCATTCACAACATTCGCATTACCACGCATTTCCTGTCCCTGTACCTGACCCCGACGAGAGTTCAGATCGCCAATGACAGTCCCGGTATATTCTTCCGGGGTTACAACCTCGACCTTCATGACCGGCTCCAGAAGAGCCAGACCAAGGCGTGGCGCCGCTTCACGCATGGCAGCGCGTGCAGCGATTTCAAAAGCCAGAACCGAGCTGTCAACATCGTGGAAAGCGCCATCATAAAGCGTCACCTTGAAGTCCAGCAGCGGGAAGCCAACCAGAAGGCCAGCATCGCGGATTGAATCAATCCCCTTGATAACACCGGGGATATATTCCTTTGGAATAGCGCCACCAACGATTTTGTTTTCAAATTCATAGCCGAGGCCGGGCTCCTGCGGCGAAACAATCATTTTAATGCGCGCAAACTGACCCGAACCACCGGATTGCTTTTTATGCGTGTAGTCAATCTCCGTTTCACGGGTAATGGTTTCCCGATACGCCACTTGTGGCTGACCGATATTGGCCTCAACCTTGAACTCACGCTTCATGCGATCAACGAGAATATCGAGATGCAATTCCCCCATACCCTTAATGATCGTTTGACCGGATTCATGGTCCGTGGACACCCGGAAAGAAGGATCCTCGGCCGCAAGACGCTGCAGCGCGACACCCATTTTTTCCTGGTCGGCTTTGGTCTTTGGCTCAACCGCCAGCGAGATAACCGGATCAGGAAACTCCATCCGCTCCAGAATCGCTGGTTTTTGGGGGTCACTCAAAGTGTCACCGGTTGTGGTGTCTTTCAGACCGGCAATCGCAACAATATCGCCGGCAAATGCTTCCTTGATTTCTTCCTGCATATTGGAGTGCATCAGCAACATCCGGCCAACGCGCTCTTTCTTGCCTTTCACCGTGTTCAACACGGACGCGCCCTGCTCCAGCGTACCGGAATAGATGCGACAGAAAGTCAATGTACCAACAAATGGGTCATTCATAATCTTGAAGGCCAACATGCCCAGCGGCTCATTATCATCAGCCTTGCGCACGATTTCCTCATCCGTATCAGGATGCACCCCTTTGATCGCGGGGACGTCCAGAGGCGACGGCAAATAGTCAACCACCGCATCCAGCATAGGCTGCACACCTTTGTTTTTGAACGCAGAGCCACACAAAACCGGATGAAACTCAACCGAGCAGGTGCCTTTGCGAATCAAACGCTTAATGGTGTCATTGTCAGGCATTTCGCCTTCGAGATAGGCTTCCATGGCCGCTTCGTCGACATCGACCACGGCTTCGATCATCTGCTCGCGATATTCATTGGCCTTCTCGACCAAATCCTCCGGAATGTCGCGCTCCTCAAATTCAGCGCCAAGGCTTTCCCCACTCCAGTAAATCGCTTTCATTTTGATCAGATCAACGACGCCTTCAAAATTATTTTCTGCGCCAATCGGCAATTGCAGAACAACGGTTTTTGCCGCCAAACGATCATGGATTGAGTCAACCGACGCATAGAAATCCGCACCGATCTTGTCCATCTTGTTGATGAAAAACATCCGCGGTACATTATATTTGTCGCCTTGACGCCAAACGGTTTCCGTTTGCGGCTCAACACCGGCATTGGCATCGAGCAGCGCTACAGCGCCATCGAGAACCCGCAAGGAGCGCTCAACTTCAATCGTGAAGTCCACATGGCCCGGCGTATCGATAATGTTCAGGCGCTTGCCATTCCAGAATGTCGTGGTCGCAGCCGAGGTGATAGTAATCCCCCGCTCCTGCTCCTGCTCCATCCAGTCCATGGTCGCCGCGCCATCATGCACTTCGCCAATTTTATAGCTCTTACCAGTATAATAAAGAATACGCTCTGTAGTCGTCGTCTTGCCGGCATCAATATGGGCCATGATGCCAAAATTCCGGTAATCTTCAATTTTATATTCGCGGGCCATTGCTCTATTACGCCTTGCTTAAAATGTTACCATCGGTAATGGGCGAAAGCGCGGTTGGCTTCGGCCATTTTATGGGTGTCTTCACGTTTCTTCACAGCAGCGCCACGGTTCTGGGCTGCATCCATCAGCTCACCGGACAACCGGTCAACCATGGTGGTTTCATTGCGTTTGCGGGCAGCGCCGATGATCCAGCGCATGGCCAAAGCCAGCTTGCGATCCGGGCGCACCTCGACAGGCACCTGATAGGTTGCCCCGCCAACACGGCGCGAACGAACCTCTAGCGCCGGCGTGACATTTTCCAAAGCCTCATGGAACAAATCCACTGGCGGGCGCTTCAATTTCTCTTCGATGCGATCAAATGCCCCGTATACGATTTTCTCGGCGGCAGGCTTTTTGCCGTCGAGCATGACATAATTCATAAATTTGGAGACGGTTTTGTCGCCAAATTTCGGGTCCGGGTTGACCACACGTTTTTCTGCACTGTGACGACGTGACATCGTATATTTTCCTTACTTCGGACGCTTGGCGCCATATTTCGAACGGCGCTGTTTGCGATCTTTAACCCCTTGGGTGTCGAGCACACCACGGACAATGTGGTAACGCACACCCGGCAAGTCTTTCACCCGACCACCGCGAATCAGCACCACGGAGTGCTCTTGCAGATTGTGGCCCTCACCGGGGATATAGCCGATCACCTCAAAACCATTGGTGAGGCGAATTTTGGCCACTTTCCGAAGCGCCGAGTTCGGTTTTTTCGGTGTGGTCGTATAGACGCGTGTGCAAACGCCGCGCTTTTGCGGGTTGGCCTGCATCGCCGGGACCTTATTGATCTTCCGGCGTGGTTTCCGCGGCTTGCGGATCAATTGCTGGATCGTCGGCATGTGCTCTCCTTAAAAGATCCCGAACACGACCAAATGGCCGTTTTTCCTCATAAATTACGCATAAACACGACGAAACTGGCGCATATCCCGGTATATCGGACAGCGCCAAATTCGTGAAAAGCGCAACAAAACTCAAATTTCAGACTGGCTGGGGCACGTCTCAGCAGGCAAAACCCATGAACTGACAGCTACCCATTCAGCATGGCGCATTACCTATTAGAGTGACCCCACGGGGTCAAGAGCATTTTGGTAGTTTTTTTGACAGAAAATCGCAGTTTTTCAGGATTTTACGCCACGGCTCGACAAGGAGGCCGACAGCATTGCCGAAAACAGAGATTCCCGGCTCACCGGCTTGGTCAAATGGCCGTCCATGCCGGCTTTTTCGCACACCGCCTTGACCACATCATCACTTTGCGCGGTCACGGCAAGAATCGGTATGCGGGCAAGGGCATGGTCCTCTTCATATTGGCGCAGCCAGCGCGTAGCATCAATACCGCCCATAATCGGCATATCCAGATCCAGCAATATCATATCCGGCAAGGCTCCTTCTTCATGGGCCAGCCGGAAATAGCGGGTCAGCTGGTCACCATCTTCAAAGGCGGTCACATCATAGCCGCGCTCATCGAGCATTTTTTCAAGCACCATGCGGTTAACCCCGTTATCCTCTGCGGCAAACACCCTGATGGCGCCACTTTTGGGTCCAAAAACCAGTGTTTCCGCGCCTTTTGGGGGTTCAGTCTCAAACGCCGTGGCGAGGCCCGCATCGGGCAATATATCCCGCAAGCGACCAGAAAAGCGGGTCATTAGTGCCAGCAGGACGGTAAAAGCCGCCAAAGCCAGCAATTTTTCCAACTCCACCAACACCATCATATCAAAAGAGCGCAGGTAATAAGTATAGCTGAAGGTCGTCCCCACCCCCTGCAACAGAGCAAAACCCATAAGCGCGACCCAGGCCATTATCGCCGCAGCCCCGGCAAACAGAACCGGTCCGGCGCGCATCCATAGGGCAGCACCCAATATCAAGGGGAAATAAAAGACAAAGCCCGGCGCTTTCAGGCTCGCCGCCGGGGTTCCCCCATAAAGTTCGCTCAAGGTCGCCAGCCATAATGTCACCAGAACAATATCAAGC